>JADZDV010000353.1 GCA_020850915.1 Chloroflexota bacterium
GTTGGGACCCATTCGGACGCACCAGAGCGCGTGCTGGGCGGCCTCCGCAAGCTCGAATACCGCGGTTATGATTCGTGGGGCATTGCCGTTCGCCAGAACGGCGTTGCAAGTCGAGAGCGAGTCGTTGGAAAGATTGGTCACGCTCAGACCACGCTTCAGCCAAGCACGATCGGGTTGGGCCACACTCGCTGGGCAACCCACGGCGGCGTGACGGAGGCGAACGCCCATCCGCACCTCGACTGCACCGCTCGGATAGCAGTCATCCACAACGGCATCGTCGAGAACTACCAGGAACTGCGCCGCACCCTGGCAGCGGCGGGCCATGAGCTGAGATCGCAGACCGACACGGAGGTGATCGCCCACCTGCTGGAGGACGAGCTGCCACGTCATGAGACCGAGGTGGAGGCGCTGGTCGCGTCGCTCCTGGTTGTCTTCCGCCAGCTCGAGGGCATGAACGCCATCGCCGTCCTGGACACGCACCGCCAGCAGCTCGCAGCCGCCAAGAACGGCTCGCCGCTCGTCTTGGGCTGGGGCGCTGACGGCAACTATCTGGCCTCTGACCCAAGCGCGCTCCTGGATCACACGCGGACGCTGACGTTCATGGACAACGGTCAGGTTGCGTTGCTGAGCGACGGAGAGATTCGCGTCTGGTCGGTGGAGACTGGCGAGGAGGTCACGCCAGAGACGGTCCATGCGACCTGGGCATCGAGCGACGCCGACCTCGGCGGCTACCCCGACTACATGACCAGGGAGATGCACGAACAGCCGGCCGTCCTGACGCGCATCGCGGAAGAGCGTGGCAACGACGCGGCCGAGCTGGCAGAGCACATACGACGCGCTCGCGGCACCTACCTCGTCGGCTGCGGCACCGCCGCCAACGCCGCCCTGCTCGGCCAGTACATCTTCTCCCGAGCCGCCTCGCGACACGTCAACTTCTCCACCGGCTCGGAGTTCGCCTACCTCGAGCACTTCCTCCAGAAAGGCAGCCTGGCGATCGGACTCTCCCAGAGCGGCGAGACGATCGACATCGTAGAGTCGCTGACCGCTGCCCGCGATCGCGGCTGTACGATTGGCGCCCTGGTCAATGTGGAAGGCTCCACGCTGAACCGTATGGCCGACTTCAGCGTCCTGCTGGGCGCCGGCCCCGAACGGTGCGTGCTGGCCACTAAGAGCTTCACCGCCAAACTCGCCGTGCTGCTCATGAGCGCCTACGCTTTCGATGGGAGACTCGAGGATGGACGTCGCCTGGTCGAGCGGGCGGCGGATGAAATCCACCGCCTGCTCCGAGACGAGCGGCTCGGACTCATCAGGACGCTCGCTGAGAAGATCTACCGTCGAGACCACCTCTACGTCATCGGGAGAGGCCCCAGCTACCCGCTGGCGCTGGAAGCAGCCCTCAAGATCAAGGAGGTCAGCTACATCCACGCGGAGGGCTTCGCTGGCGGCGAGCTGAAGCACGGCGTCATCGCCCTTATCGAGGACGGCAGCCCCTGTCTGGTGTTCGCCCCGTGCGACGAGACCTATCGTGGGATCATCTCCGGTGCCATGGAGGTCAAGGCTCGCGGCGGCTACATCATCGGGGTCTCGCCGGAGCCGAACGAGGCGTTCGACGTCCATATCCCAATCGAGGATCTCGGCGACGGGTTCAGCCTGGCGGCCGTCGTGGCTGGCCAGATCCTGGCCTACAACCTGGCGATGCTCCGCGGGTACGATCCGGACAAGCCGCGCAATCTCGCCAAGTCGGTGACCGTCAAGTAACCGGCCCGGCGGAGCGCAGCGCGCCGAGCGGGGGCCTCAGCCGATGACCAGTGTCGAGACAGAGAAAGAACCCGCGTCGCGCCACGTGGCCCGGGTCCGGGTGCGCTACCAGGAGACTGACGCCATGGGCGTCGTCTATTACGCCAACTACCTCGTCTACTTCGAAGTCGGTCGCGTCGAGCTGCTGCGCGCCATCGGCGCGGACTACGCCCGCCTGGAACAGGATGGGTACGTCGCGGCCGTCACCGAGGCACGCTGCAGGTACTATTCTCCCGCACTCTTCGACGACCTCCTCGAGATCCACACCAGCCTCTCCCGGCTGGGCCGCACGACGTTCACCTTCACCTACGAGATCCGCCGAGCCGAGGACGCAAGACTGCTCGTCACCGGCCAGACCGAGCACGCCCTGCTCTCAAGAGCCACCCTGCGCCCCAGTCGCATGCCCGGCTGGGCGCGGGAAGCGACGCTGCGCGCAATGGGTCTGGCCTGAGCCGACAGCATCGAAACTCGAAGCTGGACGCGGGGAAACGGCGAGTGCTAGCGTGAGGCATCCTCTCAGGGCGCGCGCATTGGTCCACGAGTCGACCGAGGGCGAGGATGGACATGTTCGCCAGTGGGCCTACGTTCTCATACCTGCCAACATTGCTGCGGCTGGCGCTGGCGTTGGCACTTGGTCTGTTCATCGGCCTGGAGCGTGAGCGGCGCGGCAAGGAAGCAGGCCTGCGGACCTTCGGCTTTGCCGCGTTGTTGGGAGGCCTGGGTGGTCTGCTTGGAGAGGTCTACGCGGTGCTCGGCCTCGGACTGCTCGGCATCCTCGTGGTGTTCCTCAATTGGGCCACCCTACGCGCGGGAGAGGGCCTGGAGTTAACGACCTCGGCCGCTCTGATCGTGACCGGCTTTATCGGCGTCCTGGCCGGTCAGGGCCACACGTTCACGCCGGTCAGCGCTGCCGTCGCCTCTGCCGCCCTGCTCGCGTGGAAAGAGCGCCTGGCCGGCTTCAGTCTCGGTCTGACAGAGGTCGAGCTGCGCTCCGCCATCCTCCTGGGCATTCTCGCGTTCGTCGTCTACCCAGTGCTCCCACCAACGCCGCTCGATCCATGGGGATTGGTCGAACCGCGTGCCGCCTGGCTGACGGTCATCCTCATCGCGGCGATCGGCTTCGTCAATTACGTTCTCCTCAAGATCTATGGCGCTCGCGGCGTAGAGCTGACCGGTTTTCTTGGCGGGCTCGTCAACAGCACAGTCACCGTCACTGAGCTGGCCACACGCGCTCACGAGACTGGCGGACGGTTGGCCGATGTCGCGTACCGGGGAGTGCTGCTGTCCACCGCGGCCATGGCGCTCCGCAACGGCGTGCTCCTAGCGATCCTCGCCATCGGCGTACTGGACGACGTCGCCCTGCCGTTGGCGGTGATGCTGGTGGCCAGCCTGATCCTGGCGCGCCGAACGCGGCTGGCAAACCCCTCGCCTGAGGAGGCGCCCATCGTCCGCCTCGCGTTGCCGTTCTCGCTGGAATCGACGCTCAAGTTTGGCCTGATCTTTCTGCTGCTCCAGGTCGCCGGCACGCTGGCCCAGCGCCTGCTCGGCGAGATCGGGTTCTACGCGGTCAGTCTCGCGGCCGGACTGGTCTCGAGCGCCTCCGGGGTAGCGGCAGCCGCCACGCTGGCCTCGCACGGCACGGTCAGTGGGCAGGTGGCCGGTGTCGGCGTCGTCCTCAACTCTCTCGCGAGCACCGCGATCAAGCTGCCTCTCGTGGCACGCGTCTCCCACGACCGCGCCCTCACCGTGCGCGTGTCCCTGGCGTTGGGCCTCGTCATGGCCCTTGGCATCGCCACAACGTTCGTGCCGGCGAGTGCGCTGGGCTCACTCTTCCGCGGTCACTAGCAGCGTGCCTGGCGCGCACCTTACGCGTCCCTGGTCTGCGCCGATCACCGCCTACGCCTCGGCGCCAGCGGGCGTCTGAGTTCAGCCTTCCTGCATACTCTTCGTATGACTGAAGCGACCACGACCGTGCGCGCGCGGTTAACGGACCTGGCGTTCGGCGGCGAGGCGATCGCCAGGATTGATGGCCAGGTCGTTTTCGTTCCATTCGGGCTCCCCGGCGAGGAGGTCGAGCTGGAGATCGTCGAGCGCAAGAAGGACTTCTGCCGCGGCCACATCACCCGGATCGTCGAGCCGTCGCCGGAACGGGTCGAGGCGCCCTGTCCGTACTTTGGCGAGTGCGGCGGCTGCAGCTTGCAGCACGCCTCGTACCCCGCCCAGCTTGCCTGGAAGCGCAGCGTGGTCGTGGACCAGCTTCGCCGGATCGGCCACTTCCAGCACGCCGACGAGCTCATCCTGCCAGCTCTCGGGATGGTCGATCCGTGGGCGTACCGCAACCACGCGCGCTTTACCGTCGGCCGCAAGTTCGGCGAACTGTGCTTCACCCACAAGCACTCGCGGCGCCTGCTTCGGATCGATCACTGCCCGATCATGCAGCCCGAGATCAACGCGACACTCGCCCTCGCCCAGGATAGACTCGCCGGCTTCCCCTCCCACCAGCTCGCCATTCGGCAGGGTGCTAACACCGGGCAGCAGATGGTCAGTCCACCCGTGCCGAACGTCGCAGAGATCCAGAGCGACCAGCAGACGATCGAAGAGGAGCTGCTCGGCCGACGCTTCCGCATCGCGCCAGCCTCGTTCTTCCAGGTCAACACCCGCCGCGAGCGCCGACCGCTGCCGGAGGGCCTTCGCCAGCCGCCGTTCCCTCTGCCGGAGGACGGGCTGTCGATGGCCGAGCTGCTGGCACTGGTCGTGTTCGACCGCCTGGACCCGCGCGGCGACGAGCTCCTCGTGGATGCGTTCGCCGGCGTCGGCACATTTGGCATCCTGCTCGCCCCAACCGTGGGCGAAGTCCTTGCGATCGAAGAATCGCCCGCCGCGGTCAAGGACGCCCGCCACAACGCTCGAGGCCTGACGAGCTTCGAGATCGTGGAGGGCAAGACGGAGCACGTTCTGCCCGCACTGGGCCGCCAGCCAGATGCCGTCGTGCTGGACCCCGCGCGCGTCGGCTGCCATCCGGCCGTGCTGGAGGCGCTCAGCATCGTCATGCCGCCGAAGATCGTCTACGTCTCCTGCGACCCCGCCACCCTGGCCCGCGACCTGGCCATCCTCGTCGCGGCCAACTACCGGGTCGAGAGCGTCCAGCCGCTGGACATGTTCCCGCAGACGTTTCACGTCGAGAGCGTGACGCTGTTGACTCGGTAGCGCCCGCGGCCGGCGATGCCGTTCTCGACGGAACAGCGCATCGGCGTCGGATCTCTGTCGAGCGGGAATTAGTGTGACACAACGGGGCGACACCGTAGAATGAGCGCGGCGTCACAGCGCTCAACGTCACACGCCACCTCTGCTCTCCTCCAGAATCTAGCGAGGAAAGAATGCTGATCATGTGCCCACGACGTGCATCTGTCTCCAGTGCCGCTGCCACGGCGATGCTCGCCATTCTCCTGGCGGCGTGCAGCTCGCCCAGCCAGCCCGCGGCCGCTCCAAAGGCCGCCGAACCCGCAAAGCCCGCCGCTCCCGCCACGGCTAGCGCGTCCGTGGCAGCGGCGGCACCGGCGGCAAGCCCCGGCGCTGCTGCTCCCGTCGCGAGCCCGGCGTCGGCGGCAGTGCCGGCGAGTCCTATCGCCAGTCCAGCCGCCGTGGGCGCTTCGGCGGCCGTGGCAGCAGCCCTGCCAGCCCCGGGCGACATGCCGGCCGGTAGCTACATGAAGCAGGTCCAGGATCGCGGCAAGCTCAACGCCGGCGTCAAGACGGACGTCCTGCTGTTTGGCTACCTCAACCCCCGCGCCAACAAGATCGAGGGGTTCGACGTGGACATGGCGCGGGAAGTGGCGCGCGCGATCTTCGGCGACCCGAACAAGATCGACCTCAAAGAAGTCACCTCCGCCTCTCGCATCCCGGCTGTGAAGGAGGGCATCGTCGACCTCTTCGTGGCTACAGCGACGATCACCAAGGAACGCCTCAACGAGATCGACTTCTCGGGCGTCTACTACGAGGCTGGTCAGCAGCTCCTGGTCCCCAAGAACAGCACGATCACCAGTATCGAAGGCGCGGCGGGCAAGCGCATCTGCGCCGCGACCGGCTCCACCAGCGAGCAGAACATCAAGAGGTCCCAGCCGCAGGCTCAGGTGGTCCAGACGGACAAGTACTCGGACTGCCTGCTGGCGGTGCAGCAGGGTCGCGCTGACGGAGTCAGCACGGACGACGTCATTCTGATGGGGCTGGCCGAGCAGGATCCGAACATGAAGATCGTCGGCAAGACGTTCACTCAGGAGCCATACGGGATCGGCCTCGCCAAGACCCATCCGGAGTTCACCCAGTTCGTCAACGGCGTGCTGGCCAGGCTCAAGCAGAGTGGACGCTGGGCTGAGATCCACAAGCAGTGGCTTGGCAAGTTCATCGAGACTCCCGCGCCGCCGACCCGTACGGCGGCTCAGGCCGCCGGAGTGTAGCGCAGGCCTGGCGGGGGGCAGCGGAACCCCTCGCCCGCGCCCTACTCTGACATGACGGCCGTACTGGGCAGCGCCGACCTCTTGCTCCAGGGCACTGTCCTGACGATAGCGCTCGCGATCGGATCGCTGGTCCTCGCGCTCCTTGCGGGGCTGTTCGTCGCGATCTTCCGCCTCAGCCCGTTCAAGCCGCTCAAGCTGTTCGGCGCAGCGTACGTCGAATTCCTGCGCAACATACCGCTGCTCGTCCACATGTTCTTCTGGGTCTTCGGCTTGCCGTTCATCGGGATCGTGCTGCCGGAGTTCGCCGGCGCACTGATCGGCCTCTCGCTCTACACCTCCGCGTTCGTTGCCGAGGCGATCCGCGCCGGCTTCCTGTCGATCGGTCATGGCCAGGTGGAGGCCTCGCGGTCGCTCGGCCTGACCTACGGACAGACCGTTCGTCTGGTCCTGGTGCCACAGGCGCTAGCCGTCGCCATGCCGCCGCTTGGGAATCTAGCGATCGCCCTGACCAAGAATACCAGCGTGGCGAGCGCGGTGCTGGTGCCGGAGCTCATGCACCAGGCAGAGGTCGTGAACGCCCGGACCTTCGCCACGTACGAGACGTTCGTCGTCACTGGCGCGCTCTACTTGGTGCTGACCATCCCGCTCGGACGGTTGACGA
>JADZDV010000354.1 GCA_020850915.1 Chloroflexota bacterium
CAGGACGTGCCGCCCGACCGCCGGTTGGAGCGAGCAGCCGCCCTGGGATTCGAGGAGCTGGAGATCCTGGCGGAGCGGGCCGAGCCTGTGCTCTGCCGCGAGCTGAGCCGGCTCGGGCTGCGCATCTCGCTGCTGGTGACGCCGGGCATGATCGGCGACTACCGCGGTGGCGAGCGCGGCTACATCACCAGCCCCGGCGGCGGAGAGCGGTTCCTGGCGGCGGTGCGCCCCAGCCTCGAGCTGGCCGACCGGCTGGGCGCCCGGCGGCTGGCGGTGCTGGCTGGCCCGCGCGCGGCCGGCTCAGACGGTGCCACCGAGGAGCGGCGGCTGGTGGAGGCGCTCTCACGCGCCGGTGAGCTGGCCGGCCGGGCTGGCGTGACGCTCTGTCTCGAGCCGCTGAACGCGCCGGAGCATCCTGGCCACAGTCTGACGGAGCTCGCTGTGGCGCTGCGCGTGCTGAAGAAGGTGGATCATCCGTACGCGCGGCTCCTGTTCGACGTCTATCACCTGGGCCTTGGCGCTGATCCCGTAGCCGCGGCGCGGCGCGCCGCGCCGTACCTGGCGCACGTCCAGCTTGCCGACGTGCCCGGACGGCACGAGCCGGGCACCGGACAGGTCGATTTCTCCTCACTCCTCGACACGCTGGACGCGTGCGCGCCGGACGCCAGCGTGGCGTTCGAGTACCGGCCGCTGGCCAGTACCGAGGAGGGGCTGCGTCGCCTGCCGTCCTGGCTGGTCCAGCGGCTCGGCGTCCAGCCTGCCTCGAGCCGGCGTGGCGGACCTTGAGCGTGCTGCTCTTGCGCAACTGCGCGCTGCTGCTAACGGTCCTGCTTTCCAGCCTCTCAGTCGTCTCGGCCGAGCCGGCGGCTCAGCACCCTCCTGTCGACGCGGCAGTCGAGCGGTGGATGGCGAGGCCAGGCATCGTGGAGCGGGACGCCGACGGCCGGATCGCGCAGCTCTTCAGCATGCCGGTGGCCGACGTTCGCTGGCTGCTCTATCCGGTCTCCGTGCAGCGCGCGCTGCCGGACGACTGGACACCGCCAGACCTCTCCTGGCGGCTCGGCCGGCTGCTGCGGGAGATCGTGGTGGGCGACACGGCGGAGCTGCTCTCGGGCGCCGCGGCGGACGGCGTGAGCCTGTCGATCGCATCGTCGTTCCGGCCAGCGGGCTACCAGGCGTCGCTCTACAACCAGGCCGTCGCGCGCTGGCTCGCTCAGAGCACGCCGGACGACCCGATTGAAGTGGAGGAGGCGGAGCGGCGGGCTGGCCGCTTCATCGCGCGGCCGAACCACTCGCAGCATCAGCTTGGCACGGCGATCGACTTCTCCGGCGCCGAGACCGGCTTCACGTTGGGCCCGGCATTTGCACGGACGACGATGGCGAACTGGCTAGCGCGCCGAGGCTGGGAGTACGGCTTCGTCCTGCCGTACACCGAGGTCGGTAGCGCGACCACCGGGTACGCTTTCGAGCCGTGGCACCTGCGCTGGGTCGGTCGACCGCTGGCAGCGCTGCTCGAGGCGGAGGACTACCGCCAGAGCCAGAGCGACGTCGCCGATCGATACCTGGAGGCGATCGAGCGCTGGCTGGACCGTGCGGAGACGCCGCCGGCGAATTGATTGACAGCTCCCGCCCGGGCGTTGGTACGATCCGAGTGCAATGGGCTCACACGTCCTGGTCGTAGACGACGACGAGAAGATCACGAGCTTTCTTCGCCGAGCGCTCGCGTACGAGGGCTACCAGGTGCAGGTGGCGCGCTCCGGCACGGGCGCGCTCTCGAGCGCCCTCGAATCGCCGCCGGACGTCGTCGTCCTGGACGTGATGATGCCGGGTCTGGATGGGCTGGAGGTCTGCCGGCGGCTGCGCGCCGGGGGCGACGTGCCCGTGCTGATGCTCACCGCGCGCGACGGTGTCTCGGACCGTGTCCAGGGACTGGACGTCGGCGCGGATGACTACCTGACCAAGCCGTTCGCCCTCGAAGAGCTGCTCGCCCGCCTGCGCGCGCTGCTGCGGCGGCGCGAGTCCAGCGCGCCGGTGATCCTGCGCTTCGCGGACCTTTCGCTGGACCTGGGCTCGCGCGCCGCGACGCGCAACAGCCGCCTGATCGACCTGACCACCAAGCAGTTCGAGCTGCTGGCGCTCTTCATGCGGCATCCCCGTCGCGTGCTGACTCGCCAGTCCATCATGGAGCAGGTCTGGGGGTACGACTTCGACGGGGAGTCGAACGTGATCGAGGTGTACGTCGGTCACCTGCGCCAGAAGCTGGAAGCCGGCGGCGAGTCCCGACTGATCCACACTGTCCGCCACGCCGGCTACGTGCTCCGGGAATGAGCGCCGCCCGCTCGGCCCAGCGTGCCGGTCATCCAGCGGGCACGGCGAACGTCTCCGCTCACCGCCGCTGGCTCGGGCTGTCCATTCGACTGCGGCTGACCCTCTGGTACGGCGCGCTGCTGGCGTGCGGGCTCGTCGGCTTTGGCGCCCTGCTCTACATCACCCTGAACACCACCCTCGAGGCCGAGGCGGACCGCGAGCTGGCGGCGAACGCGCGCGAGATCATCGGCACGTCCGTGGTGAACTACGGCTATCTGCCCAACACGTTCTGGACGACGTTCGACGTCAACGTCTTCGCCTCTCCAAACGTCTTCGTGCAGGTCAGCAGCCTCCAGGGCGAAGTGCAGACCCGCTCGGCCAACCTCGACCGCGAAGTGCTGCCGGTGACCGACCGGACCCTCCAGGCAGCGCGGCAGAAGCAGTCGCTCTATCAGAACATGTGGGTGGAAGGGCGCGAGCTGCGTGTGTACTCGGCGCCGCTGGTGCTCGAGGACGGGCGTGTCGTTGGCGTGCTCCAGCTTGCTCGGCCGGTGATGGCCGACGAGCCGGCGCTCCAGCAGCTTCGCTTCCTGCTGGTGATCATGGGCGTGGTGAGCTTGCTCGTGGCGGTCACCCTCGGCTGGTTCCTGGCGCGAGCGGCGCTGCGGCCCATCGACCGACTCGCCCAGGTCGTCCAGGAGATTGGCGACACCCAGGACTTCGAGCGGCGGGTCGAATACGCTGGCCCCCGCGATGAGGTGGGGCGCCTCGCCAAGACGTTCAACCAGATGCTCGAGCGGCTCCACTCGGCCTACGAGCACCTCAACGCCGCGCTGGCCGCCCAGCGGCGCTTTGTGGCGGACGCCTCTCACGAGCTGCGCACCCCGCTGACCTCGATCCGAGGCAACATCGGCTTCCTGCGGCGGGTGGTGGACATGGACCCGCGGGATCGCGACGCCGCCCTGGCGGACGTCGCTAGCGAGGTGGAGCGGATGAGCCGACTCGTGTCGGACCTCCTCACGCTGGCCCGCGCCGACGCCGGCCAGCACCTCATCAAGCAGTCCGTCGAGATCGCCCCGCTGGTGAGGGACGTCGCGCGGCACGCGCGCTTCCTGACGGAGGAGGTCCACGTTGTCCTGAGCACCGTCGAGGACGTGCGTGTCCAGGGCGACCCAGACGCGCTGAAGCAGTTGCTCCTGATCCTGACCGACAACGCGGTGAAATACACCCCGCCCGACGGCAGCGTGACGCTGACGGCCCGCCGCGTCGGCGCGGCCGTCTGGCTCGACGTGGCCGACACCGGGCCTGGTATCCCGCCCGACGAGCAGGCCAGGATCTTCGAACGGTTCTACCGAGCTGACCGCGCCCGTTCCGGCGACGGCGCGGGGCTTGGACTGGCGATCGCTCGCTGGATCGTCGAGGAGCACGGCGGCCGCGTCGCCGTGGAGAGCCGGCCGGGCAACGGCAGCGTGTTTCGTGTCGAGCTGCCGCTCGAGCTGGACGCGCCAGTCAATCCGTCAACGGCTGTGCCGGCATCTTCAATAATTTAGCCTCGATTTATCTTTGCTTCAGGCTGGTATTAGGCCAGGGTCTTAGGCTTTCCAGTATGCGACGTCATGACGTCGCGCACACCTCAGGCCGAGAGGGCGGGGAAAGCCAGATGATCAAGCTCACAGCCGACGTTCGGTGCTACATGTGCGGCAGGACCGCCGGCGAGCTGAGCAGGCTCGTGGGCCGGGTGAGCCAGCGAGCCGAGTTCCATCACGTGGGGCACTCGGAGCCGCTCCCCGGTCTGGCCTGGCGAGGCGCCCGCTGCGATAGCTGCGGCGGCGGGCTGTTCCTGGACGAGGTGGAGAAGATCTACCTGATCTCGACACGTCCGCTGAAGCCCGAGAAGCGCGGTCGGAAGCCGAAGAAGCGACCAGCCCTGGCGGTCTCAGGCTAATCGGCGCTGGTTCCTGCCTTGCCCCCCACCCGACCTCTCCCCAGTGGGAGGAGGTCGGGTGGGGGGCTTGCGTCAGAGGGAGCTACCCTGACGCGGCGTGCCTTGACGGGAAGGCGGCCCGGTCGTTAGCCTCGAACTGATGAGCAGCGACATCGCGGCGTCACCCGCCGTGGCGGCCACGCCGCGCTACGCGGACCCCTACC
>JADZDV010000355.1 GCA_020850915.1 Chloroflexota bacterium
GCGGAGCTGAGCGCCCCGGACCGATTGGCCGGCAGCGCCTTCAGGTCGAAGCGGTTCGTCGCGGCGATCGCCCGCAGCAGCGCCCGATTGGACTCGGCGTCCCGGTGGCTGGGAACGGTCATCGATCGCTGCTGCTCCCGTCGCGGCATCTCCCGACTCGAGGATCCGTGCCTGTCCAGGTCGCCAGGAGTCGGCCGAGCGCCTCGCGCGCGTTCTCCGGCGGTAGAGCGCGGACCCATCGGGCACGTGGCCCCGCACATCGTACCCGGCCCGCTGGAGGGCCGGCACAATGCGGCTGCTGGACGCCTCGGTCGGGAGCATGGCGGCCTCTGCGCCATACCCGA
Source organism: Chloroflexota bacterium (assembly GCA_020850915.1). The sequence continues at coordinate 345 of JADZDV010000355.1, forward strand.
CTGTCCTGACGCACCAGTGCTCCAGTCTGCCGGCGCTCCATCCCGCCGCCAACCCCGGCCGGCCACAGGACCACGCCGTTCCCCGTCAGGGCGGCTTGCGCCGGTCGGAGTTTTCTGAGCGGCCTCCAGTCGTTCTTCAGGAAACTCGAAGTTTACGGTGCCGTCCTCTTCAGTCTGGACCAGCAAACTAACCCTGGTAGAACCGAGCAGCAGAACCGCTCTGTCTCGGTCCCGTCATCGTTGCAGGAGGGCAACTCGAATGTCGTTCTTTAAGTCCCTGGGGTGGAAGCGTGGCGCGGCGGCGGCCGTGGCGGCGATCGTCCTGGGCAGCGCGGCGCTGGGGGTGGCTGGCGCTCAGACCCCCGGCACGGACACCGGCCAGCGGCATCAGTGGGGAGGTCCGTCCCAGGAGCAGCGCCAGCAGTTCGAGCAGAGGTACCAGGCGTACTTCGACGCGCTGGCGAAGAAGCTCAACGTCAGCACGGACACGCTCAAGCAGTACATGGCCGATGCCCGGAAGGAGGCTGGCTTCCCTGATCGTTCGGGCGGTCCTGGCGCACATCCCCAGGGGATGGGTCCCCAGGGCGGTCCTGGCAAGCCCGGTGGTCCCGGCGCTGGGCCGCGCGGCGGGATGTTCTTCGGCCCGGTCCTTGACACGGCTGCGAAGGCGATCGGCATCTCCCCTGATCAGCTTCGCCAGGAGCTGCCCGGTAAGACCCTGGCCGATGTGGCCAGGAGCCACAACGTCGATCCGTCGAAGGTATCGGACGCGCTGACCGCGGCGATGAATGCCCGGATCGACGAAGCCAAGCAGCAGGTGCCGAAGCGTGTCAGCGACCTGATGACCCATCAGTTCCCCACCCAGCCGCCTGGCGGTGGGCGCCGCTGAGAGAGGCGCAGCCGCCGGAGCGCGGAGCTGTGTGACGTGCGCTTGGACACGGTAAGAGAGGCCGCGGATCTGATCCGCGGCCTTTCCGATAGTTGATAACTGGTCGTCGCGAGGCGTGGCCGACTTCTGTTGAAACGGCGATCAACCTCACCTTCCTGGACAAGACCATTTGCAGCCATCTCGAGTCCTTCAACGACCTCAAGCCGGCAGACCTGATGCGCTCACTCGGGAGCACGCCGGGCGCGCCCGGAAAACGCGGCGGGCTATACTTGCGCCATCTATGCGTTCGCGTTGTTGGCTGTCGCGGACGGTCGAGCGGGTCCGTCCTCCACCGGTCGGCTCGCCGCGGATGGGCTCGACCGGAGCGACTGGACACGACTCTGGAGAGGACACGATGAAACCTCCGCGACTGCGAGCCCTGGCCGCCCTGACCGTGGCGGCGTTCCTGGTGGCCTGTGCGCCGGCCCCGGCGCAGCCGAAATCGGCCGAAGTGCCCACCACCGCCCCGGCGAAGCCCGCTGCCCCCCCCGCCCCCGCGGCGCCCGCGGTGCCCGCCGCCTCCCCCGCCGCCGTGGCACCCGCCGCCTCGCCAGCCCCGGCCGCTGCCCCGGCCGCTTCACCCGCGGCAGCGGCCGCCTCGCCGGCGGCCGCCGCGAAGCCTCCGGCTGACATCAAGACCACCAGTGCCGCGGCCATTGGCAATCTGAATGCCCTGGCATTCATGGTGGGCGTGGACAAGGGCATCTTCTTGAAGCACGGTCTGGACGTCAAGCTCAAGATGTACACGACCGGCAACGAGATGGCGAAGTCGCTCGTCTCCAAGGACACGGATTTCACCAGCAACGCCTTATCGAACTTCCTGCCGGCCATTGACCAGGATCTCCCGATGATCGCCATCGCCGGCGGCATCGGCGATAGCGCGTCCTCCTCGGGTGACAACCACCTGACGATCACCGCCCGGGAGGGCAGCGGGATCAAGACCGTCAACGACCTCAAGGGCAAGAAGATCGCCTTCAACGGCGCCGGGACGACCGACGAGTACATCAAGGCGGTCCTCGCCCGTGCCAACATGAAGGTGGACGACGTCCAGCTCTTCAACATCGCTCCCGGCAACACTCCGGCGGCCCTCAGGGCTGGCCAGGTGGACGCGGCCGTGCTCCAGGAGCCCCAGGGCACCCAGGTGCTCGAGGAGGTCCCCGGCGCCTACCTCGTTCTTCGTGGCGGCGGCTACCTCGGCTATTTCGCCTTCATCGTCACCCGCCCGGACGTGATCCAGGCCGATCCGGACAAGGTCCAGCGCTACGTGGACGGCTGGTGCGAGGCGATGCAGTACACCCGCCAGCACCCCGAGGAGTCGGCGAAGGTCGCCACGGTCTGGATCAACGGCCTCTCGCAGTCGGTGGCCCAGAAGGCGATCCAGTACATCACCTACGACCCGCGGATCTCCAAGAACACCCTCAACGGCCTCCAGGAGAACAAGGCGCTGCTCCAGCAGCAGAAGAAGATGTCGCACAGCGACATCGACATCGCCAAGACGATGAACCTGAGCTTCCTGAACAAGACGCTGGACAGCCACCCCGACTACTTCAAGGACCTCAAGCCGACTGAGCTGATCCACTAACGAGCGGTCCCGCGGGCGTGGACCTCCGCGAAGCGTCGCGTCTCACCGCGCGGCGCTTCGCCTTTCTTGGGAGCTGGGGTAGAGTGAGCGAGGAGCGATGTGGAATTCGAGATCACGGCGGAACAGGCGGCCCTCCAGCGGGCTGCTCGCAGCTTTAGCCAGACGCGAGCACGGACAGAGTCAGCGTCCGGTGATGGCGCCGAGCTGATAGACCTACCGGACGAGCTGGCCACGAGGGCACCGGCAGCGGACACGCTGACCCAGGCGATCGTCCTGGAGGAGCTCGGCTGGGGCGAGCTGGCATTCGCCCGGCGCGTGCGCGAGCAGTGGGCGCCGGGCCGCTCGGCTGCCTCCAACGGCCAGACCGGGGAGGACACTGAGGCGGGCCGGCGCGCCGTGCTGAACGCCGCCTGCGTGCTCGGTGCTGGGCGGGCCTGCTTCGACGCCGCCCTCGGGCGCGCCGTCACGCCGGAGGGCGCCAGCGGTCGCGGCGTGGACCAGCAGAAGACGTCCATGACTCTGGCGGAGCTGGGGACGAAGGTGGACGCCTGCCGCGCCCTGATCTGGCGCGCGGCCTGGTCGCTCGAACGCGGCAACGCGGCGGCGCCAATCGTGGCGCAGGTCGCCTGGGTCTACACCACCCGGTCCATGGCCACTCTGGCCAATCAGGCGCTGGAGATCGTCGGCGACGACGAGACGGTGGGGGCCCTCGTCGAAGACCGCCAGCGCGAGCTGTCGCGCGCCCTGCGCGGCGCCGGGAACCTGGCGCGGGAGGCCGCCATCGGCCAGGCCATCGACGCCGGCGTGACGGCTGGCTTCCGCGGCTAGCTGCGCGCTCGAGAGAGGATGAACGAAGATGGTCGACTACAGCCTCACCGAGCAGCAGCTCGCCATGCGGGAGCTGGCTCGGGAGTTTGCCGCGCGAGAGATGATGCCCGTCGTGGCGGACCTGGATCGCCAGGTGGACCCGAGGGACTGCTACCCATGGGACCTGCTGCGCAAGGCCTCCCAGGTCGGCTTTCGCACCCTCGGCCTCTCCGCCACGCTGGGCGGTGGCGGCGGCGACACCCTCACCCGGGTGGTCGTTCTGGAAGAGCTGGCCAACGCCGACAGTGGCTTTGCCACCCTGATCCGCAACATCTGGCGCTACACGCTGGTGCTCTCGCACATCATGAACGACGAGCAACGCGCCCGCTTCCTGCCCGCGTTCCTGAAGGATGACACCTTCGTCTTCGCCGGCGGGATGACCGAGCCGAACTCCGGCTCGGACTCCGTGCTCCCCTACGACAGCCCGGACGCCGGCCCCCGCACGACGGCCGTGCGCGACGGCAACGGCTGGGTCCTCAACGGCGTCAAGCAGTTCATCACCAACGGCTACGCCGCGAAGCTGCTGTTCATTTTCGCCCGCACGGACTTCTCCCAGGGCATCAAGCACGGCCTGAGCTGGTTCATCGTCCCGCCGGACGCGCCCGGCTTCTCGATCGGTAAGGTCCACGACAAGATGGGCCGGCGGCTCAACAACAACGCCGAGCTGCTGATGAACGACTGCCGCGTGCCGGCCGAGAACCTGCTGGGCGAGCTGAACGAGGGCTACTCCCTGATGGCGATCACCAGTCCCTACAGCTATCCGCAGGTGGTCGCCGAGGACGTCGGCTGTGCCCGGGCCTGCTTTGAAGAGGCCGTGGCGTACGCCCGCCAGCGAGTGCAGGGCGGCAAGCGGATCATCGAGCACCAGGCGATCGCCTGCATGCTGGCCGACATGCAGGCAGAGATCGAGATCGCCCGCACGATGATGTGGCGGGCCGCCTGGGCGGCTGACCACCTCCGCCCGTACGATCCGACCATCACGATGAAGGCGAAGGTGTTCGCGGCCGGCATGGTCCCGCGGATCGCTCTCAGCGCGGTTGAGATCTTCGGCGGCTCCGGCGTCATGAAGGGCACCCGCGTGGAGAAGCTCTGTCGGGACGCCGTCACCCTGCCGCACTCCAGCGGCATGCCGACGATCCTGAAGCTGAAGCTGGGCCAGGCACTTGCCGCCGGCGGCATCGTCTCGAGCGAGCGCCTGGGCCTCGTCCAGGTCGATTGATGGCCGCGCGCACGCCGGTCCGTCCACGGATGCAACGGTGACCAGGCGCGGCAGCCTGCCCGCTGCCCCGGCCGCCGACGGCGCCGGGCTGTCGCGCTACATCACCTTCTCGCACGAGGAGTGGGGACGTTTGCGCCTCAACACGCCCCTCACCCTCTCCGAGCAAGACCTCGCCACTCTCCGCGGCCTGAACGAGCGCGTCTCGCTGGCCGAGGTCGCGGAGATCTACCTGCCGCTCTCTCGCCTGCTGAACCTGTACGTGAACGCCAGCCAGCAGCTCTTCGCGGCGACGGACACCTTCCTCGGCAACCCCGCCGCCCACGTGCCCTACGTGATCGGCATCGCCGGCAGCGTCGCCGTGGGCAAGAGCACCACCGCCCGCATCCTCCGCGCCCTCCTGGCTCGCTGGCCGGACCACCCGCGGGTCGATCTGGTCACCACGGACGGCTTCCTCTATCCCAACCACGTCCTGGAGTCGCGCGGCCTGATGGGGCGCAAGGGCTTCCCCGAGAGCTACGACGTCCGCCGCCTCGTGCGCTTCCTGGCGGACGTCAAATCCGGTAGACCGCGCGTGGGTGCTCCACTCTACTCCCACCTGACCTACGACATCCTGCCGGACAGACTCACGTACGTAGCCCAGCCGGACATCATGATCGTCGAGGGGCTGAACGTCCTCCAGACCTGGGACGGCAGCCCGAACCGACCGATGCGCCTGTTCGTCTCGGACTTATTCGACGTCAGCATCTACGTGGACGCCCAGGAGGCCGATGTCGAGAGGTGGTACGTCGAGCGGTTCCTGACCCTGCGCGAGACAGCCTTCCGCGACGAGTCCTCCTACTTCCACCGCTACGCCAGCCTGTCCGTTGACGAGGCGAACGAGGTGGCGCGCTCCATCTGGTCGGACATCAACGGGGTCAACCTGCGGGAGAACATCCTCCCCACCCGCGAACGCGCCCACCTGATCCTGGAGAAGACCGCCGACCACTCGGTGCAGCGGGTGAGGCTGAGGAAGATCTAGCGGAGCAAGCCAGCAGACTATCCCTTCGCTTCGCCGCCGC
>JADZDV010000356.1 GCA_020850915.1 Chloroflexota bacterium
GGCAGCGGTGCACCCGGATCGAAGGTCCGATCGACAACCAGAACGCTGGAGCCGTGGACCTGGCGTGAGTTGACGAGTCGTTCCGGGCTGGCTCCCAGGCGTTCGGCCACACGCCGGCGGTTCTCCCGTACGCGGTCTGGATCGTCCTCGACGGAGAGCGCCAGGTTGAGCGTATCGTATGGCGGCTCGCTCATGCCGCCGTGGCGGGTGGTAATGGCGTGCCGCACTGGGGAAGCGCCGAACAACCGGAACTGGAACAGGGGCAGCTCGCCGACCGCGTCACTCATCGAGCCTAGGCCACGACCTGGAGATTGACCAGCTCTCGGGCTCGCTTGTGCTCGCGGCGAAGGTACCACTCGGGGACGCCGGTCGAGACGATCGACCAGGGCATCAGCTCCCGCTCGGGGTCACGCGGGCCGACGAAGTAGTCAGCGCTCAGCCGGCAATCGTCGAGCACGCGCTCCCAGTCTCGCAGATTGCGGGTCTTGAGCAGCGCTTCCGCCACCCGTCGGTCGCCGCGGGCGAGCACAGCCTGGATGCGCATCATGGCCGGGCTCTCGAACCGCACCGCGATGCCCAGCGGCCGGAGCGCCTGCTGGATTCGCTCGATGCGCGCCATCACGACCACCGCGTCAGCCTGGGCCTCCCACTGGAAGGCAGTCTGGGCCTTCGGGACGTGGGGTGAGAGATGAGCCGTCACCCGGGCGCCTCGGTTCGAGCGGTGGACCTCCGCGAGCACGTTCGCGCAGAGGGCGATCAGCTCGTCGATGTCCGAGTCCAGCTCACCAGGCTGGCCGACCATGAAGTAGAGCTTGATCTTTGGAATGCCGCCCTCACCGGCCAGGCGGGCGGCGCGCAGGATCTGCTCTTCGCTAGTGCGCTTGTTGATGATGTCTCGCATTCGCTGCGAGCCAGCCTCCGGCGCCAGGGTCAGGTTGCGGGTATGGCTCCGCACCAGGTTCTCAATCGTCCGCTCCGTGAGGCGGTCGATCCGCATGGAGGCCAGCGAGACCTCCGCGCCGAGGTCGATAATCTGCGACACCAGGTCGTCGAGTCTCGGATGGTCGGTCGTCGCCGCGGAGATCAGGCCAATCCGCTTGCGGTACTGCAAGCCGACCCTGGCCGCGTTCACGATCCGCTCGACTGCGCGGTGCCGCACCGGCAGGGAGGTGTAGCCGGCCAGGCAAAAGCGGCAGGCGCGGGCGCAGCCCCGAGTCATCTCGACCAGGTACATGTCGCCCAGCTCGATGTCCGGGCTGAGGACCACCGAGGTGGTGTCGAACTCGTTGACATTGCGCGCCCACCGCCGGAGGACCGGCATCGCCGCGCCATGGCGCGGCTCGATCCGAGACGTGCTTCCGCCCGCCTCGTATTCGACATGGTAGAACGACGGGACATAGACGCCCTTCAGACTTGCCAGGTTCTTCAGCGTCGTCGCACGGTCGTCGTTCGCCCGTACGACTTCGACCAGCTTGTCCAGGACCGGCTCCGCCTCGCCGATGACGATCGCGTCGAAGAAGGGCGCCACCGGCTCGGGGTTCCCAGACGCTGCCGGGCCGCCGGCGATGACCAGGGGGTACCGCTCGTCACGGTCCGCGGCGAGCGGCGGCAGGCCCGCTCGCCGGAGCATGTCGCCAACGTTGAAGTAGTCCATCTCGAACGAGAGGGTGAAGGCGACAACGGCGAAGTTGGTCAGCGGCCGGCCGGATTCGATCGACAGCGGGATCGGCCCAACATCTCTCAGGCCGCCGGGCACGCGATAGCTCTCGTCGCCGGTCCAGTCGCCACGCCCGGCCTCGCCGCCGATCAGGGCCGGCTCGGCGAACGCTCGCTCGCAGACGACGTCCGGCATGGCGTTCAGCAGGCCGTAGATCGCCTGGAACCCGAGGTTGCACATGCCGATGCGGTAGGTGTTCGGGTAGCAGAGCGCAAACGGGACGCGCCCGCCCCAGTTCTTGCGGATGACCCCGATCTCGCGCTCGGTACGCTCGCGAACTCGTTGGAGCTCGGCTCGCTTCACGGTCGTCTTGGAGGTTGCCGTCGCCGAATGAACGCCGGGACGTCGAGATCCTCGTCGTCGTCGAACGACGACTCGTAAGATGGCGGCGTGTACTCGGAGCCACGGCCCTCGCGCGCCTCCCTGTAGTCGCGCGGGTCTCGGAACTCGCGATAGTCGCGGGTCTCACGGGGGTCGCGTGGCTCGCGGGCTTCATGGAGGTCTCGCGGCTCCCGGAGGGGTCGCGGAGCGCTGTCAGGACTGGCCCGCCGCGTCGCCTGGAGGCCGAAGGCGCTCTGGCCTGATGGAGGCTGGTCGAAGCCGGTGGCGATAACCGTCACCTTCACTTCGCCCTGCAGGTCGGGATCGATCACCGCGCCGAAGATGATGTTCGCATCGGGGTCAGCGGCCTTGGTGACAACGTCCGCGGCGTCCTGGATCTCCGCCAGGGTCAGGTCTGCGCCGCCCGAGACGTTGAACAGCACGCCACGGGCGCCCTCCATGGAGATTTCGAGCAGCGGGCTGGCGATCGCCATCTTGGCCGCGTCGGCGGCTCGGTTCTCGCCCGTGCCGCGTCCAATCGCCATCAGCGCCGAGCCGGCCTCTTGCATGATCGTCTTGACGTCCGCGAAGTCGAGGTTGACGAGGCCGGGCTCGGTGATCAGCTCGGAGATGCCCTGGATGCCCTGACGCAGCACGTCGTCCACGTGGGTGAAGGCGAGCTGCAGGGAGGTCTTCTTGTCGATGACCTGCAGCAGCCGCTCGTTCGGGATAGTGATCAGCGTGTTGACCTTGGTCTTGAGACTGTTGATCCCTTCGTCCGCTGACGCGGCGCGCTTGCTGCCCTCAAAGTGGAACGGCTTGGTCACCACGCCGATGGTGAGGGCACCCGCCTCCTGGGCGATCGAGGCGATCACTGGCGAGGCGCCGGTACCGGTCCCTCCGCCCATGCCGGCGGCGATGAACACCAGGTCGGCGTCCTGGAACAGGCTCGCGATCTCGTCCTGGCTCTCCTCAGCGGCGCGGGCGCCCACGCTCGGCTGGCCGCCAGCCCCCAGGCCCCGGGTCAGCTTCTCGCCGATCCGGAGGCGGACCGGCGCCTCGGAGCGCGCCAGTGCCTGGGCGTCCGTGTTCACCGCGACGAACTCAATGCCGCGAATTCCGGCCTGAATCATGCGGTTGACGGCGTTGCTGCCGCCTCCGCCAACACCCACGACGATGATCCGCGCTGCGGCATCAAGCTGACCGTTGGCCATGGCGCGAATTATACGTGAAACGACGACGTCACAGTAGGACAATGTTCGAGGGAGAACATCCTGTTTGGGCGTCTTGAGGCTGACTCGCGGCGGCTAGTGGAAGAACCGTCCGAGCCAGCGCTGGACCGACTCGACGACTGGCCCAAGCCCCGGGCCAAGCGATCTGGAGCCGCCCTCTTCTCCGTGCACCAGACCCCACCTCAGGAGACCGGCTGACGCCGCGAACGCCGGCGTGCTGATCTGGTCGGCAAGTCCATAGATGCCGGACGGAACGCCGATCCGCACCGGGGACTCCAGGATCTCAGCCGCGAGCCGGCGAATCCCAGGCATCTGCGCGGCGCCGCCTACCAGGACGGCGCCCGCGGGCAGGCTCTCTTCGAATCCGCTCCGGACAAGCCGGTCGCGAACGCGCTCGAACGTGTCCGCGAGACGGTCCTCTATCGTCTCGCAGAGCGTGCGCAGCGGCACGGCCTGGGTCTCGCCCGTCTCGAAGCCGGTCAGGTCGATGGTGCGGTCCTCGTCCCGCTCGTTGAAGAACGCCTGGCCATGGCGGACTTTCACTTCCTCGGCGGCCGAGAACGGCGTTCGGAAGCGCGCGGCGATGTCGCTGGTGATGTGTGCACCGCCGACTCCCAGCGAAGCGGCGGTCAGCAGCGCGTTCTCAGAGAAGATCGCGATATCGGTGGTGCCGCCACCCAGGTCGATCAACGTCACGCCGAGATCGCGCTCAGTAGGTGCCAGCACCGCGCCTCCGGCCCCCAGCGAGCTCAGGATCAACGCGTCGATCCCCACGCCGGCGCGCTCGACGGAGCTCGTCAATCCCTGCATGGCGCTGTGTGCGCCGGTGATGGTCACCGTCTGCACTTCAAGGCGATGCCCGACCATGCCGACCGGACTGGCAATCCCTTCCTGCCCGTCCACGCTGAACTGTCTTGGGACGACGTCGATCAGCTCCCGGTCGGGTGGGAGGACCACTGCGCGCGCTGCCTCCAGGGCACGAGCCACGTCGTGGTCAGAGATCGCGCCGTCCTGGCGCCGAATGGTGGCCACACCAAGGCCGCTATCGGTCCGGATGTGGCTGCCGGAGATGGTCACGTAGGCGCTCAGGATCTTGAAACCGGACTGCTGCTCGGCCTTCTGCACGCTGGCCTGGATCTGCCGCGCCGCCTCTTCGACGCTGACGACGACACCCTTCTTGATGCCGTCCGAGCGCGTGACGCCAACGCCGATCACATCAAGCTGATCGTCCGCGGTCACACTGGCTATCAGCGTGCAGATCTTGGAGGTGCCCACGTCGATGCCGACGACCAGTCGCTCTCTTGCCATCTCAGTCGCGTCTGCGCCACATGTTCAGCGTCACGTTACTTGAAATACGGCCGATCGCGGAAGCGGAGGTCCACGAGCTGAGCCTGCTGCCGCTGCTCGCTCAGATAGGTCAGAATCCGCTGCGCCGCGGCCACCTTCCAATCAAGATCGTCTCCAGCGCCGAAGATGAGGCGAGGCAAGCCGTTCTGGACGACGTTGATCCCGGTGTCAGACCGGTACTCGTACGTTCGTGGGGCGGCGCCAAGCGCCGACGACAGCCGGGCATCGAGGCCCGCGGCGGTCTGCAGGGCCTCGATGCTGACCATGCTGCCGGGCCGGAGTGGCTGTCCGCCGGTGTCAAGCACCGTCAGGAGCGGATGGTCAGGTTGCTGGGCGGCGAGAATTCTTCCCTCCCGGTCCACCAGATAGGGCGTGTCACCGACCTGCCAGATGGCGGCTGGCTCGCGCTCATGCACGACCAGGCGCACCTGGTCCGGAAGCTGGAGCAAGATATCCGCCCCTGCCACCGGTGCAAGGGACCGAAGCCGCGCCTCTATGTCGGTGCGTCGGAGCCAGAAGATGAGCGAGTCATCGACGGCTGCCGCTGCCTGCACCTCCTCCACCCCCAGGAGGTGGTTGCCGTCTACGATCACACTCCGCACGCGAAACTCTGGCGAGGCGACGAGATCATATACCAGCGCCGAAACTCCCAGCAATACGGCCAGACCGATCATCTTGCCCAGCAGCGTGAGCAGGAGCACGCGGTCGACGGGGCTCCGGACCGGCCTCGGCCGCGCAACCACCGCGCCGCTGCTGGACATCGCTCGCAGGGTTCTGGTCGGTCGGGGCGGCCGCCCGCTCGCCGGCCTGAGGGCGCCGTTCCGAGACGAGCCTGTGCGTGGCGTCCCGGTCCGTCCGCTCGCCGCGCGGCCGCGGCCGGCGCCCATTGATCGGCTGTTCGCGTGCCCATCGCCGGGGCGGCCCGACCCTCGCCCGCCCGCATCGCGCTGCCCGCCGCCGCTACGACGGTCGCGATCCCCCGGTGCCGGACTCATCTTCTCGCCTCATTCGGCGCGTAGTACAGCGCGGCCCGCTCCTCCGCGGTCCACCGGCCAATCAGCTCGACCTCCGGTCGGAGCCAGACGCCGGTCTCCTGCCAGACGGTCTGTTGCAAGTGGCGCATCAGGACGTAGACGTCGCGCGCTGTGGCGTTGCCGCGGTTCACGATGAAATTGGCGTGCTGGGATGACACTGCCGCTCCGCCCTGGACGGCGCTCTTCAGACCGCACGCCTCGATCAGTCGCCCGGCGAAATCGCCCTCCGGATTGGCAAAGACGCTGCCGACGCTGTGCTCCCTCGGCTGGGTCGTGGTCCGCAGCTCCTGGAACGCCTGAACGCGCCGGCGCGTCGCCTCAGGCGCGTCGGCGCGGACGGCGAACGCCGCGCGCACCACGCAGACCAGGCCGAGCTCGTGGCGCTTCAGTCGGCTCGTCCGGTAGGCGTAGTCAAGGTCGGTCGCGCTCAGCCGCCGAACGCCTGCCGGCCCGAGGACCTCGACCCATAGCAGGTGCTCTGCCACGCTTGAGCCGAAGGCGCCGGCGTTGTTGACGACGGCGCCTCCCACCGTGCCGGGGACGTTTGCTGCCCACTCCAGACCAGCCCAGCCGCGTCGGGCGAGTGCGCGCGCCAACGCTGGAAAGGAGGCGCCCGACTCCGCCACCACCCGGGACTGGCTGTCATCCGGCCAGTCCACCTTCTTTGCTAGCGTGCGCACCACCAGGCCGGCCACGCCGTCGTCGGAGACGAGCAGGTTCGACGCCCCACCGACAAACGTGGTCTGCTGAGACTCACGGGCGGCCCAGGCCATTCCGGCGTGGATGGCGTTCCAGTCAGCCGTGGCGAGAAGGTACTCGGCCGCGCCGCCGACCTTGAGCGATGAGATCGTCCTTAGCGACAAGCCGTGCCGGATCCCGGCCGGAAGCTCCAGACGTACGCTCACGTGTCAGCCCGAGCCGCGATGCTGGCGCCGAGTCGCCGAGCCAGCTCGCTCGACCGGCCGGCCCCCATGACCAGCACGAGATCGCCGGGTCGAGCGTTAGCGAGCACGAGCGCCTCCGCGGCTTCGAGGCTCTCAGGCGCGTCCGAGGGCGGGCCGCTGATCCGTGCCGCGAGGGCGTGCGACGTAACCGGAGTGGTGAGAGCGGCTTCGGCCAGGCGGCCAGGCGGCTGAAAGATCGGCAGGACTGTAACACGGTCGGCTCTGGAGAGCGCGACGGCGAACTCGGCGAGGAACGTTCGGGCTCGGTGCTCCGTGTGCGGCTCGAAGACGACCCAGATGCGTCCGCCATGAGCGCCGCGCGCGCCGGCCAGCGTCGCCGCGACAGCGGTGGGGTGGTGCGCGTAGTCGTCCACTACCCACACGCCCCCGCCTCTGCCAGTTGTCTCGAAGCGGCGCTGTGCGCCGGAGAACTCAGCCAGACCTCGGCAGGCGGCTGCTGGGCTCACGCCGAGTTGAGCCGCCGCCGCGAGCACCGCCGCGGCATTGAGGGCGTTGTGGCGACCGCTCAGCCGGACCGCCGCCGCCACCGGCCCGTGCGGCGAGGCGATGCACAGCCGTGCTCCACCGCCGGCCAGCGCTTCGAACTGCTCGATCCGCCAGTCGGCAGCGGGCGAGAAGCCGTAGCGGACACGCGCGCGCGGCAGCTCCACTCCGTCAAGCACGATCTCGTCGGCGCACGTGACGATGACGCCGTCCGGCCGAACGCGCTCCGCGAACGCCTGGAACGCGGCGATGATCGCTTCGAACGAGCCGAAGTAGTCCAGATGATCGGGCTCCAGGCTGGTGATGACGGCCACGTTGGGAGCCAGCTCCAGGAAGCGCCGATCGTACTCGTCTGCCTCAACCACGAAGTGCGGCCCCTCGCCGCCGCGCGCTCCCACACTGAGCCGCGGCACGCCCGCGCCAACCAGGACCGTCGGGTCGAGACCGGCCCGCTCGAGCACGAGGCCCAGCCAGGCTGTGGTGGTGCTCTTGCCGTGCGTGCCGGCGATCGCCACGCCGACACGCCCCTGCATAAGCGCTCCGATCGCCTGAGCGTGCGTCAGCACGGGAATGCCGAGGCGCCGAGCTTCGATCAGTTCAGGATTCTCACGATCGATCGCGGCAGAGCGCACGACCAGATCGGGCGTCGCTGGCGTGGAGCCGACTGCACGGTCTCGCCAGGTGGTCTCA
>JADZDV010000357.1 GCA_020850915.1 Chloroflexota bacterium
GACTGGGCCGACGCGAAGATCACCTGCACCTGAGGCGCGCTGGCTCCGGGCCACAAACCCGCGCCCCCAGCCGCCTCACCGCCAGCCGCGGGCAGGGTCACACGGCGCACAGGGGCTGGGTAGCAGGCCACCTGGGCATCCGCGGTGACGAGCGAGATCTGCTCAACGAGCGCCTGGCCCAGCAGCAGACGATCGAACGGATCGCGGTGATGTGGCGGTAAGCGGTTGGTGTTTGCCGCGTGCTGGCTGGTGACAGGAATCTCGACGTACCCATTGTCCAGCAGACGGCGGCGCAGCACCCGCGGCTCGACCCGCGAGTCCTCGCGACCGAGTGTCCTCTTGATCGCGGTCGCTCACCGACTCACGGGGCTGAAGAACGGCTCACTGGCAGGATCTTCGATCAGCTCGCGCGCTGCTTGCGAGAGCCGGCCGGGCGGCCGGCGGCCCAGAGCATCAGGTGCGTGTCGAGCAGGAGTTCCACTCCGCGACTCCGGACAACGCCTCGAGCTCGGCCGTGCCCACGGTGTCGATATCGTCGAGTACGCTGATCTCACCCACCAGGAACCCGAGACGTCGCGGCACTTCGGGCGCATCGAGCGCGGTGCCCTTGACCAGTGACTTCCCGGCTCTGGCGATCACAAACAATCCCCCTCAAGCGGCCTCGTCAACCAACTTGGAGAGAGGGTCTTCGCAGCGTGGATGTTGACTACCCGCATGCTTCACTGCACGGACGACGTGCAATAGACCAGGTCTATCTGCTCGTCGTCAGCACGACCAGCGGAGCGCAGCCCCTGCTCTGCTCAGCAGGTACACTCAACACAGCGCGTGAACAGAAAGCCTGACCTCTCTGTCGTACGCCCGTTCACCAGCTTAGAGGAGTCGCTCCTGTGAAGATCATGGCTCTCCTGGCTCAATACCCACCGGAGGAGCTTGCCCGTCGCCAGAACGCCATGCGGGCCGCCGCCTCGCCGTCCACTCAGGTTGATTTTTCCGAGGTCGCCAGCAGTGTCTACCGCTCAGGCATGACCGAGCTCCACCGCACGCTGGTCGCTCCGCTGGTTGCGCGCCTGGCTCTCGAGGCCCAGCAGGCTGGCTACGACGCGGTCGTGCCGTACGGGACCCTGGACCTCGGCATCGAGGCGGCGCGCCACGTAGTGGACATCCCGATCGTCGGCCCAGGTCGCGCCGCCTGCCACACCGCCGCGATCATCTCCGAGCGCTTCGCCGTCGTCACCTACGACCGCCACCACATCACCATGTTCCATAAGCTGCTGCGCGAGTGGCGGGTGGAGCCATGGGTCAGCTCCGTTCGGGCGGTGGACATCGTCGTGACCTCCATGCAGGCGCAACGGGACGAGCTGCGCAAGCGCTTTGTGGAGCAGTCCAGGCGCCTGGTGGAAGAAGAGGGCGCCGAGCTGATCCTTCCGCTCGGCATGACCGTGGTCCCGATCAGCTTCGCCGCGGCTGACCTCGCGACCGAGATCGGCGTGCCCGTCCTGGACCCGCTGGCGATCGCCATGCGCCTGGCCGAGACGCTCGCCGCGACCGGCGTCAAGAACAGCCGCGTCACCTACCCCGCCGCGTCGTTGGAGTGACACCATGACCACGCCAGGCAGCGAGCCTCCTGCCTCCAGCCAGACGGACGACTCCGGCCAGGCGTCCAACCCTGGCGAGGCGCCCACCCCTGGCGAGGCGGTAGACCCTGGCCAGGCGGTAGACCCTGGCGAGGCGGTAGACCCTGGCCAGGCGTCCGCCTTCAACCCCGCCGACCTCGCTCGCGCCCAGGCCGCCATCGCCCGCCTCTCGGAGCTGTGGGGCGATGAGCCACCCCCGGAGCCGGCTCTGCTCGGCTGGGATCGGGAGCCATGATGTCGCGGAATCCGTCGACCGAGCTTCATCGGCTCACCCTCGAGCAGGCTGCCGACCTGCTGCGGCGCCGCGCGGCCTCACCTGCGGAGCTGTGCGAGGTCGCCCGGGAGCGACTCGAGCGCTTCGAGCCACAGCTCAACGCCTTCATCACAGTGACCGCCGACGTGGCCCGCGCCGCGGCTCGGCGGGCGGAGCAGGAGATCGCCCGTGGCGACTATCGGGGAGCGCTCCACGGTGTTCCCCTCTCGCTGAAGGACATCATCGCCACGCGCGGCATCCGCACTACCCGCGGCGCCCGCCTCTACGAGGAGCACGTCCCAGACGAGGACGCCACGGTCTGGTCGCGGCTGGCCAACGCCGGCGCCGTGCTCCTGGGCAAGAACAACTGCATGGAGTTCGCCTACGGCACCTCGCTGGTCAACGAGCGCTTCGGCGCCGTGCACAACCCCTGGGACCTCGAGTGCACGGCCAGCGGCTCCAGCAGCGGCTCCGCTGTCGCGGTCGCGGCCGGCATTGGCTACGCCTCGATCGGCTCGGAGACCGGCGCCTCGACTCAGCGGCCCGCCAGCTTCTGCGGCGTCGTTGGCATGAAGGCCACCTACGGCCGGGTCAGCCGCTTCGGCATCTCGCCCACCGCCTGGTCGCTGGACCACGTCGGCACGTTGACTCGCTCCGTGCGTGACGCGGCGCTCGTCTTCCAGAGCGTGGCCGGCCCGGACCTCCGCGATCCCACCACGCTGGACGGTCCCGCTCCCGACTGGCTTTCGGCGATCGAGCGCGGCATGCACGGCCTGCGGCTCGGAATCCCGCGGGCCCACATTGCCGGCCAGGTCGATCCGGACGTCGAGGCCGCGTTCTGGCAGGCCGCCGAGGCCTGCGAGGCGGCGGGCGCGACACTGGTCGAGATCGACCCGCCGGAGCTAGGCTACGCGGCGCCCACCTCGGTCGGCATGCGCATGGCGGAGTCGAGCGCCTATCACGCCCGTACCCTCCGCCGGCATCCCGAGGGCTACAGCGCCGCGCTGCGTCCGCACCTGGAGATCGGCAACCACCTCACGGCCGGCGACTACCTGCAGCTCCAGCGCGCCCGCCGCGCCATCGACCGCGCCGTGTCGGCGGCGTTCCGCGAGGTGGACCTGCTGATCTGGCCCACCACCCCCACCGCGCCGACGAAGATCATCGATGGCGTGCCTGCCATGAAGGACCGCGCCTGGGACATCGGCCCGAACCACTACCACCTCGTCCGCCTGTGCAGCCTGCTCGGCCTGCCGGCGGTCAGCCTGCCCTGCGGCTACACGGACGCCGGCCTGCCCCTAGCCATCCAGTTCAGCGGCCGACGGCTGGACGAAGCGACCGTCCTGGTGGCCGCGCGGGATTACGAGCGCCGCGCGAGCTGGCTTCGCCCTCCGCCGCGGTTTGCCTGACCCGGCCGGTCGCTTCAGTTGGGCGGAGCGCTCGAACGGTCATGAACGGCAAGAGCCTCTCGCGACATTCGGATGGGTACGCCTCGGGCACCTTGCCTCCTGGGTGGCGCGCCCCAGCGGCACCCTCTGAGTGGAAGCCTCCCAGCCGCGGCTCAGGCAGGCGTAGCGATCCCAGTTCGCCGCTGCTACGGCACCAGGCTCGCCCGGGTGATAGCGCCTCGGTCCTGCTCCGCCATCACCTCGTTGATCTCGGCCAGCGGGAAGCGGTGGGAGACGATCCGATCGAACGGGTAGCGCCACC
>JADZDV010000358.1 GCA_020850915.1 Chloroflexota bacterium
AGCCAGGTGGCCGCGCGGCTCTCCATGGCGCTTGGCCTGGAGATTCGCGTGCTCCCGATGACCGACGACCACTTCCGAACACGCGTCCGGACGCCCGCAGGCGTGCTGGCGTTCCAGGAGTACTTCGTCAAGCGCCGCCAGCAGGATGACGTCCTGGGGATCGAGTTCGAGGGGGCCAATGCCGCGCGGCCCGCCCCTGGCGTGTTGGAGACCCTTCGCGATGCGCGCACGGTCGCGTTCGCGCCAAGCAATCCGTACGTGAGCATTGGTCCAATCCTCTCCCTGCCGGGCGTTCGGGAGATTCTGCGCGAGCGTCGCGAGCGGGTCGTCGCGATCAGTCCGATCGTCGGCGGCGCGGCGATCAAGGGGCCGGCCGCGAACATGCTGCGCACGCTGGGCATGGAGGTCTCGGCGGTCGGCGTCGCGGCACTCTACAGAGATATCGTCGGAACGTTCATTCTGGACGAGGTGGACGCCGAGCTGGCACCGCGCGTCGCCTCGCTGGGGATGCGTCCCATCGTGACCCAGACGATGATGCGTGGCCCCAACGAGAAGCGCGCTCTCGCCGCGCGGGCTCTGGAAGCGCTCTCCTGACCTCGTCCCGAGCCGGCCACCCGTGACCGCCTCTGCCTCGCCCCGGCTGCGCATCCTGGTGCCCGTGAAGCGTCTCGACGACGCGAAGAGCAGGCTGGCCGGACTGCTGTCGCTCGAGGAGCGCCGCGCCCTCGTGCTAGCGATGCTCTCCGACGTCCTCGGGGCGATCCTCGACGCCGGCCTCTGCCAGCCCGAGGTACTGAGCCAGGATCCTGGCATTCTCGACCACGCCGGCAGACTGGGCGCGAACCCGCTGCAGGAGCGGCCCGGCTTGAGCCTCAGCGCGTCCCTCGATGCCGTGCTGACGGACGAGCCGCGTGCTGAAGCGAGCCTGGTCGTGTTCGCCGACCTGCCTCTGCTCAGATCGTCGGACGTCGAGCATTTCACAGCGTTCGGGCGAGCAGATCCAGCCGTTCGTCCGCGCGTCGTAGCCGCTCCGGACCGCTCGGGGACCGGCACCAACGCTCTCTGGCGCGCGCCAGCGACGGCCATCGCGGCCAGGTACGGCCCTGGCAGCCTCGGCCTTCACCAACAGACCGCGCGCACCGCTGGCGCGAGCTTCGACCTCGTCCGACTGGGCGGCTTCGCCCACGACCTCGACACGCCGGCGGACCTGATCGCGGCGCTCGAGGTCGAGGCGGACTCCCGCTCCCTCCGACTGCTCCGCTCGCTCAACATTCCGCGGCGCATCTCGCGCGCAGACGCGCCCGGCGGACCGCTCTCCCGTCGCGGCGCGTCATAGCCTCGCCACAACGCGAGACGATGCCGGTGGACTTAGAATTGCGGTAACGGCGCTCGAGGTCTGGCGTCGAAGGAGTCATATGGACTTCGAGCTGAGCGAAGAGCAGCAGGCGCTCCAGCAGACGGTGCGCGAGTTCGCGCGGGCGGAGGTCGCGCCGCACGCCGAGCGCTGGGACCGGGAGCGGGTCTTTCCGATCGACGTCATTCGCAAGCTGGGCGCGCTGGGCGTCATGGGCATCCCCTTTCCCGAGGCGTATGGCGGCCTGAGCGCGGGGCCTCTGGCGATGGCGGTCGTGATCGAGGAGCTGGCGCGGGTGGACAGCTCGGTCGCCATCACGGTGGCCGCCAGTGCGGGACTGGGCGGAATGCCGCTGCTGCTGTTCGGCACCGAGGCGCAGAAGCAGCGCTGGCTGGTGCCGCTGGCCCGCGGCGAGATCCTCGGCGCCTTCGCCTCCACCGAGCCGGGTGGCGGCTCGGACGTCCAGGCGGCGCAGACGCGCGCTGAGCTGCTCGAAGGCGAGTGGGTGATCGACGGCGCCAAGGCGTTCATCACGAACGCCGGCACGGAGATGAGCGGCTTCGTCATCCTGACGGCTCAGACAGGCGAGCGGGGTCGCCGCGAGCTGAGCACGATCCTCGTGCCGGCCGGCACGCCGGGCTTCCAGGTAGGACCGTCCTACCGCAAGATGGGCTGGCACGCTTCCGACACCCGCGAGCTGGTCTTCGACAACTGCAGGGTGCCTGAGGAGGATCTCGTCGGTCCGCGCGGCCACGGGGCGCGGCACTTTCTGGCCATTCTCGATGGCGGGCGCATCGGCGTCGCGGCGCTGAGCGTCGGCCTGGCTCAGGGCGCACTCGATCTGGCGATCGACTACGCGCGCCAGCGCACGGCGTTCGGGCGCGCCATCGTCTCGTTCCAGGCGATCCAGTTCCAGCTCGCCCAGGTCGCCGCGGAGATCGAGGCAGCCCGCGCCCTGACCTACGCCGCGGCCGCTATGAAGGCCGCCGACCGACCCTGCACGAAACAGGCGGCCATGGCCAAGCTGATCGCCTCGGAGCTGGCGGTGAAGGCGGCGGACGTCTGCGTCCAGGTCCACGGCGGGCTCGGCTACATGGACGACACCGCGGCCGCGCGCTACTACCGCGACGCGAATATCCTGACGATTGGCGAGGGGACGTCCGAGATCCAGCGGCTCGTCATCGCCCGCCACCTGGGGCTCGGAGTATGAGCGGCTCGTCGCGGCTGGACCCGAGCGCCGTCGTGGTCCTGGGCGCGGCGCGAACGCCGATCGGGAAGTTCCTCGGCGGGCTGAGCGGCGTCTCGGCGACCGAGCTTGGCGGCGTGGCGGTCCGGGCGGCGGTCGAGCGCTCGGGCGCGGACCCGGAGCTGGTGGACGAGGTGGTGATGGGCCAGGTGCTCCAGGCCGGCGCGGGCCAGGCCCCGGCGCGCCAGGCAGCGCTGGCCGCGGGCCTGCCAGCCAGCGCCTCGGCAACAACGGTGCACAAGGTGTGCGCCTCCGGCCTCGAGGCGATCCACCTCGCCGGGGGCCAGATCCGGGCTGGCGAGGCGGAGCTGGCGGTCGCGGGCGGCATGGAGAGCATGAGCCGCGCGCCGCACCTGCTGCCCGCCGTGCGCCAGGGTCTGCGCCTGGGCAATGGCACAGTCGTGGACGCCGCCATTCAGGATGGCCTCTGGGACCCGTGGGAGAACCACCACATGGGCAACGCCGCGGAGCTGATCGCCGAGAAGTACGGCCTCAGTCGCGAGGAGATGGACGCCTTCTCGCTGGAGAGCCACGGCAAGGCCGTGGAGGCGCAGCGGGCCGGACGGTTCGACGCCGAGATAATTCCCGTGC
>JADZDV010000359.1 GCA_020850915.1 Chloroflexota bacterium
CGCACGCGCGCTCCGACCAGCACCCGCTCTACGGCGCCGGACGCTCGGAATTCAAATCGGAGGTCACCGTCCGGCACCTGGAGCCCAGGGGCGCTCCCAATCACCCCTGCCGCGCTGTCGACGCTCTGGCAGCGGCCGGACACAGAGAGGAGATAGCCGTCCGATGTGAAGGACCGCTCGCCAAGACCGGTCGGGCAACGAAACGGCGTGAATGTGCCGGGAGAGGTGAGCACGTCTTCGAGCACCACCGAGCCAAGGCCCGGCGGTGGTTCGGCGACGGGTGGACCGAGCCCGGCCGCCTCGGTGGTCCGAGCAGGTCTGGCTGCCAGCTGCTCCCATGGGAACAACGGGCCATCGCTTGGACGGGACAGCAGCCCGGTGGGTCCGATGATCCACGTCGTGACGCCGTTGGTGAACAGTACGCGACCGTCCGACTTGCGCCAGACGAGCAGTCCGTTGGTGGTCCGCTGCTCGGTATTGCCGTTGTCGGTGTTGGACCGCTCGCGTTCGACGCAGTAGCCGACGACCTCTGGCAACTGATCGTGGAGCGCCTTGAATGGTTGAGAGTAGCTGCACGCGACTGGCTGAGTCGCGGGTTGGGCCTCGAGCGCGGGCGCACCCTCGGCAACGAGGACAAGCGCCAGTGCAAACCCGAGAGCGCCCGCCAATCGCATCGTCAACTCTCCTACCGCGCTTGAGCGACGGTCGTTGCCATGTGTCGGGAGGGAGGCTAGACCCCGGCCAGGTCGCTCGAAAAGACGAAACAGCTCCCACGACATCACGACTCCGTGACCGTCACTGACCTGATAGGCCAGGACGGGCCGAGACGCGCCAGCGGGTCCCTCATCAGGCCGCGCCTGAGATGGGCGTGATGCTTGCCTCTGGCGTCCGCGTGCAAGTGCCAGCGGCTTCGCCCGCTGTGTGTCACTGGACCGATGGATCGGGCATCACGAGCCTGATGCGGATGATGGCGGAGTCCTTCCTGCTGACGATGGTCGCCTCGATAGGTCCCGTCCTGTTCGCTCTGACGACGTGGAGCCAGCGTCGGGCGATGTCCCGCGCCCAAGAGCGGGACGCGTGTCTCAGGCCGGGCAGCGGAGCCAGCGAAGCGGCAGGAGGAACGAGGCGAGCAGCAAGCCGACGTTGAGCGTGTTCGTCCCAACGATCATGAAGACCAGGAACGACTCCACCGACTGCTCGGTGCTGAGCAGTGCCACGCGCAGCCCCACTTTCAAGAACGCCGCGACACCCCACATCAGCGTCAGCACAGCGAATGCCCGCTCTGCTCTCGGATGTCCTCTGAAGCGGTGTGGGACCAACTGCAGCTCATTTGCGATCAAGCCGATCAGCGGCCGGCCCAGCAGCACGCTCCCGCACAGGACGATGCCCCAGAACGTGTTCTCGACGGCCGGCGCCGCGAGGTAGGCCCACACCGACCCGGTCAGCAGACCGGCGCCGCCCTGGACCAAGACGGCGATCATCGCCGCGATGACGACCGGGTCAATCCGGCGCGTCTGGCGGATTCGGAGCCACAGCACCAGCAGACCGGCGGCGGTCCCGCCGAGAATGCCGGCGATCGGACCGGACAGCCGCAGCAGCACGTAGAACGACAGGACTGGGAAGATGCCCGCGATGCAGAGGCGACGAATGGCGGGCAGAGCAGCTCGCCGCAACTCGGTGGGGTGCAGGCCGTGGAGCTGGCTCAGCGACGTGGGGAAGGATTCGGCAGTCACGGCGCATCCTGTGAGAATTTCAGCAGTTTAGCGGTCCGTCGCCGGTGCGCGTCAAGAGTTGTCAGGAGCCTGGGATCTCGCCGGTGCAGCTCTGAAGGTAATCCAACCGATACGCAACCATGTTCCGCAGGTCGTTGGCCTGGGCGAACCGGAGGACTTCGTTCTCTGAACGGTCCCAGGCGGTGACGTTGGCGGTCTTTCCATTCGGTCCGAAGAACTCCGCCCACAGTCGCGCCTCGTAGCCGAACGCCCGCTCCTCCCAGGATATACAGTCGTGCAACGTGAGGCCCAGGTCCTCTGACACGATGTCCACCGCGTGGACAGCCTCGTGCCCAACAACGACGGCCATCGTCCGCACGTCTTCAGCCAGGAGCCTGGGGGTCACCGTCACGCTGTAGCCGATAGCTGCCGTAGCGCCAGCGGCTCCGAACCTGGACAGATCCCCGGTGACGTATGGCGGGCCGGCTGGGACCAGGAGCGTCAGGACCTGCTGGCCGGTCGGGATCGTCGTCAGCGCGTCGAAAGCGGGGTGGAGTTCCGGGCGCGCGGGTATGTAGCTCGCGTCACCGCTCCCAGCTGGACGCCAGGGCTCGGCCGGGCCGAAGACATCCTCGGCCCAGAGCACGGAGCGGGCGGCCATCGCCTCGAGTTGGGCCGCTAGGAAGAAGCTCCGGAACCGGTGCCCGCGTGGGAATGGGACTGCCATTCCCCAGCCCGATCGCACGATCTCGAGCCCAATCGGGACCGCGGCATCTTCCACGAAAGCGTGGCGCAGCCGGTACCCCTGGTGCTCGTCCTTGCCGTCCGACTCCAGGCGAACGCGTTTGCCGATCACGATCGGACCGTGGAAGAGGCTGGCGGCTTCGTGGTACCTGCTGCCGCCTACTGGGCCCCGTACGCCGACGTACTGGACCCGATACTCCTGGCCCGCATCGCTCCGAACGATGAGCTTGTCGGCTCCGGCAAAGCCGATCACGGTTGCGACTTCCGGCTCGGCCGCCAGCGCCGCTGGACTCCCGGGCGCCGCGAGCAGCCGGCCCGCCGCGGCGACGGAGGCCGCGCAGAGACAGAGGCCGATCGCCCGTCGCCGCGACATGCTGGCGTCGGCCAGTGTCACAGCCGTCCCGCGACCAGGCGGGCGATCTCGACCGTTCTCGAGAGATCCGTTGGCGCAGCGAACAGAGTGGCAGCTACGACGACAACCGAACGCCCCCCCAGAAAGGCTATCAGCTCTTCAGCCGCGTCGAACGGGCCGTCTCCGAGCGCAGCAGCGGCACGCGTCACGTCGCCAATCGGCGCAATCGCCACTTCCGCGCGATTGCGCAAGATGAGCGGGACGAGGCCGTCGAAAACCCTCCGCGCGGAGCTCGCGTCAGGCGCAACTATCACCGCCACAGTGGCGCCAAACAGACCGGCAGGCTCGATGGTCAAGGAGAGGAAGCCAGCCTGCCGGATCACGACAACGTGCGAATCGATGCCGCTCACTCGTCGGTCTGCCCGATAGGACTCGACGTAGCCAGTCCCCAGGTCCTCTGGCCGCAGGATCGCCGGCTGGGCCGGAAGAGCCAGTAACTCTCTCACGGATCAACGCCCACCGTCGCGGCGAGAATGCGTGCCTCGACGATCCGATTGAGTCGTGAGAGCACGTCCCAGGTGGCGTACTGCTCCTTACCCAGGATCTCCAGTGTGGAGATGACGTTCTTGTGCCGCATGGCGATGCCGCGGAAGTAGATCCGGCCGTCCGGCGGATCGAAGGCCCAGGCGTAGCTGTGGACCTCATCCGCGCCCCAGCCAACCGCCGGCTGGACGTTCGCGCCGTAGTTCGTGCGCAATCGCTCGAGGACAAGACTGAAGAACGCCGCGGTGAGATCGTTGTCGCCGTACGGCTCCACTCGGAGCGCGTGCTGGACAGCGCTGACACGGCTCGGCGTAAACCAGACACCCTGGCCCAGGTCCACGGCGTCCTCGGCGACCAGCAGTGAGATGTACTCTCTGCCATCGTCCGATTCGTCAACAGCCTCCTGCCGATAGCCATCAGGCAGGTCGGGCCGGATCAGGGAGTAGTTGCGAGCCGGGCCTGGCGCGTAGGCTTGCTGCGCCCGCACGGGTGCGTCCCCTGGCGGCGGCACGCCAGGATCAGCCAGGACCGGCGCCAGCTCGAACGTCAGGAGATAGGGTGCGCTGGCGCTCGAGGCGCCACGCTCCGAGTAGACGATCACGAAGCTCGCGCCCGGACCAACGTCGCCCACCGCGGCTTTGTCTGCTGTGCCCGGTCCGTTCCCAAACCCCTTGTCCGCGCCGTCGCCGCCGACGATCCGCACGCTGAAGTCACCTGGTGGACGAGTGAGCGCTGCGCGGATCTTCGCCGGCCCGGGCACTTCGATCCGGTAGACATCCACGTCGCTCGCGCTGTCCAGGAAGCCCGGGGCCGGGCTGTTGGGCGAGAGCCGGCAGGCGTGCGCGAAGTCGTCGTTTGGCTCGGGACAGATGTCGGCGCCCGCCCGGACGCGCTCCATCTGGAAGGTCGGCAGCAGCATGCCAAGCGTGGCCAGCGCAGCCAGCGGGCGGGCAAGTCTCCGCAACAATCTCATGGATCACCCCATCCCGACTGGCTCGACGCCGGGACGCTGGCGATTCGAGAGCAGGTGGACCTCTCCTTCACGCCGCGGCCGGCTCATCACATGCAAAGCGCCGGGACTGTAGCACCCAGCCGGACCCTCCAGCGACCACGGACAGACACACCCGCATTACGAATAATCCGACGGCCTGACGTCAGCATGCGTGACGCATTGAGCTCGCGCGCCGGTCCGGCTGGCCAAGCAACAGGCGCGAGATGTCCTCGCCCAACAACATGGAGTAGTTCTGGCCGCGGTCCTGCGGGTAGACGTGGCCCATGTTCGCGAGGAACACGTTCGGCAGCGGCGTCTGATGCGGCGCAAGCTGATCCGGATAGCCGCGCCGGACGATCGGCTGCGCGAAGGGCGCCTGGAAGTGCCACGACTCGGTCACCCAGCTCGGATCGAACCGGGGATTGATCCGCTTGAGCGCGGGCCAGAGGCCCGCCAGGATCTGCTCGCCCGGCATGCTGAACAGCGGATGGTCCGGAGGCAGGTAGTTGCCGAGGTAGACCAGCCGCCGGCCCCCATAGTCTTCAGGCGGCATGAGATTGGTGTGCTCGACAAGGCTCAGGAACGGGTAGCCGGGATCGCCGATGTTCAACCAGTAGATCGACGTGAGTGGACGGTCGAGCGCGAGCACCGTGCAGTGGGCGCTGAGGTGGTCGCCAGCAGCACGGTAACGTCTGACGTAGTCCAGCGGCAGGCCGCCGGCCAACTGCACGAAGAGACGCGTGGGCAGCGTCACCAGCAGGCGCTCGTATTCGCTCGTGCCCGCGGAGGTCCGCACCACCACCTGGCCCGTGGGCGACGACTCGATCTGCTCCGCGCTCTCTCCCAGCCGAACCGTCCCACCCATTCGGCGGATCTCGTCGGCCATCCGTTCGTAGAGCTGCTGGAACCCGCCCCGGAGGTAGCCGAGCCGCGACGTGCGGCAATGCACCCGGCCCCAGAACCACGGCATGGCGATCTCCTCGGCGTAGCTCTGGAACTTGCCTCGCAAGAGGGGCTCCCAAACGACTCGATACGTCGACTCGCCCATCCAGCGACGAAGCCACTGTGCCGCGGTCGAGCGCTCCAGGGAGCGGGGGTCCGGC
>JADZDV010000360.1 GCA_020850915.1 Chloroflexota bacterium
CCTCCCCCCCGCGGGGGGGGAGGTCGGGTGGGGGGTTCCCCGGACAAGGGCTCCCCGGTGGTCGGCAACTAACTGAGCAGAGGTCGGGTGCGAACCAGACCAGGCAAAGCTACTCTCGCGGCGAGGCCGGACCGGGCAGCGCCGCGCCAGCGGGGCTTGGCACTGGCTGCTCGCCGGCTGGCCGCGCTGTACGGGCACGGCCGGAGAAGAGGCCCAGCACGCCGCGGGGCATGGCCATGATCACGACGACCAGGATGAGCCCGAAGATCACCCGGTTCAGCTCGCCCGATATGGACAGGGCGAGCATCTGGGAGAGCAGGTAGACGATGCTCGCGCCGACGATCGGCCCGGTCCAGCGCCCGGAGCCGCCCAGCAGGCTCATCAGGACAATGTCAATGGAGAGGCCGATGTCGAAGGCGATCCTCGGCTCGATGTAGCCGAGGTGGTAGCCGTAGATCGCGCCGAGCACCCCGGGGAAGAACGCGCTCAGGCAGAGCGCCGCTAGCTTGACCCGCACCGTGTTGACGCCGAAAACCTCGGCGACATCTTCGTCGTTGCGGACCGCCAGCAGGGCCAGCCCGAACCGACTGTGCTCCACCTTGTAGGCGATCAGGACGGTCGCCGCCGCGACGAGCAGGAACACCCAGTAGAAGATCGCCTCGCTCACCTCGATGTTGAAGGGCAGCGCCGGCATGGAGATCCCGAGGCCGCCACCAGTCTGGGTCGAGTTGGCGGCGAACACCTGGGCGAGGAAGGCGATTGAGAGGGTGGTGACGGCGAAATATGGCCCTCGCAGTCTGAGCGTTGGGTAGCCGATAACCAGCGCCAGGAGCACCGCGAGCAGACCGCCCACGGGGGCGAACAGGAACGGTGAGATGCCGTAGCGGGTCAGGCCGATCGCCCCGGCGTACGCCCCGATCCCAACGAATGCGACGTGGCCGAGGCTGATGTAGCCGGTGTAGCCGCCCAGCAGGTTCCAGCTCTCGGCCAGCGCGACGAAGATGAAGAGCCCTGCCATCAGGCGCAGGTAGTACAGGTCCGGATCGAACAACGGGAACACCAGGAGCAGCAGCCCGAGCGCGATCAGACCGATCCGGCGGCGGCTTCGAAGTCTGCCCATCCTCAGCTCAAACCCGCCTTCCCAGCAGCCCCTGTGGCCTGATCATCAAGATGGCGATCAGCAGCACGTAGGCGACGAAGTCGACCAGGTAGAGCGGCGCCGTGAGGCCGACGAATGTCTCGACGATCCCGAGGATGATCGCCGCCAGGACAAGGCCGGGAATGTTGTCAACCCCGCCCAGCACCACCACCAGGAACGCCTTGCTCACCCAGACGATCTGAATCCCGGGGAAGAACGACGAAACCAGACCGATGGCCAGCCCCGCGACCGCCGCGGTGGCCGTGCCCAGCCCGAAGGCGATCAGCGACGTCCGGTGGACGCTGATCCCGACCAGTCCGGCCGCCTCGCGGTCAAACGCGATGGCCCGGACCGCCAGGCCAAGCTGAGACCGCGAGAGAAAGAAGTACACCACCATCAGGCTCGCGACCGCGACGGAGAAGCTGACCACCCGCCCCAATGGCAACGGGACGCCTTCGACGAGCAACGTCTGCGTCGCGTAGCCTGGCGAAATGACCCGGACGTCGGCCGACCAGAGGTACACCGAGATGTTCTCGACCACCACCATGACCCCGTACAGGACGAGGAACGAGTGCGTCTCGAAGTCCTTGCGGCCCTCCAGGCGGCCGATGAGAAAGTGCTGGAGGCCGGCGCCGATCAGGAACAGCAACGGGACGGACACGGCCAGAGATAGGACGGGGTCCATCCCAAATGCCTGCATGAGCGACAGCGCCAGGTATGCGCCCAGGATGGCCAGGGCGGCGTGGGCGATGTTGAGGATCTTCATCACGCCCCACACCAGCCCCAGCCCGATCGCCACCAGGGCGTAGACCGCCCCGAGCAGCAGTCCGGCAGCGAGCGCCTGCAGGAGTATCACTGGCGGGCTGGCCAGCTCGTCATCATGGGCGCGGGTAGACCGGCTCGCCGTCCTTGCGGGCGGCTGGCCAGACGAGCACCTGTTTTCCGCCCTGGACCTGCATCAGGGTGGTCGGGGTGCTGGTCATCCCCTTGCTGTCGAACTTGACCTTGCCCAGGACGGTGTCAAACTCGTTGGTAGCCAGGTAGTCGCGCAGTTTGTCCTGGTCGAACGTCTTGGCCCCTTCGACGGCCTGCTTTAACACCTGGAGCACGCTGTAGGCAACGCCGTTGTCTCGCGTGGCGGTGTAGTTGAACTTCTTCTGGATGCCGGCGACGAACTGCTCGTTCCCGTTCGTCTTGTAGCTGGGCCAGTAGGTGGTTGAGGTGAATGCGAAGTTTGTCCGCTCCCCCAGGTCCCTGATGAACTCGGGAACGGTTGGCCCGATCGCCAGGTACGTGAGCTTCGGCCTGAACTGCTGCTCGCCGGACGTGCGGAGGATCGAGAGCGCGGCCGGGTAGTTGTTCGCCGTGATCAGGGCGTCGACGCCCCCAGCCTTGAACTTCTGGATCATGGCCGTGAAATCCTCAGCATCGTTCGAGTAGGTCTCGTTGAACGTGACCTCCATGCCGAGCGATTTGACCGCCTTATCAGCCTCGCCAATGACGTCCTGGAGGAACGGGTTGACCTGCTGGACGAGTGCGACCTTCTTGGGGCGCTTGTCTGCCGGGATGCTGTTCAGCCATTCCCAGAGGGGGCTGGCCCAGATCTTACTGCTCGGAATGGTCGTGAAGGTGTACTTGTAGTTGCCCTGGGCGATCAGCGGCTCGGCGTTCGCGCCGCCCTGGATGAAGATCTTCTTGAACTTCTCGGCAATCCCCAGCACCGGCATGACGACCGGCGTGGGGAACCCCCCGACGATGAAGTCAACCTTGTCAACTGTGATCATCTTCTCGTAGAGGGAGACAGAGGTGGCCGCGTCGCTCTTGTCGTCGAGCATGGTCAGGCGCACCTTGGTCCCCATCAGGCCGCCCTGCGCGTTGGTGTCCTCCTCCCAGAACTTGTAGGTGTCAATGTAGTACTTGCCGAACGCCGAGAAGGCGCCGGTGAACGGGAGCGTCACCCCGACGACGACTTCGTCCTTCTTCGCCTGCTGTCCCTGGCCGAGGAACTGACACCCGACGGACAGGACCAGCGGCAGCAGCATCGCTAGCGCGATCCGCGCCGCTGCGAAACGTCGGCTCGCGGTCTCCAGTGCGCTCATGCTGTAGCCCTCCGATCGGCAAACGACCCGGGTCGCTTGCATGTTGCTCAGACCGTCCCGGGCTCAGCGCTCTGCCAGGTCGATCCGGTGTGGATCGTCTGGCCACCATCCACGACGAGGGCCGAGCCGGTGACGTAGGAGGCTTCATCCGAAGCGAGGAACAGGACGGCCGCGGCGATCTCCTCCGGCCGCGCCATCCGCCCGAGCGGAACGGTACTGACGAGGTATTTGCCGCGCGCGTCGAGCGCGTCCAGGTTGCCGTAATGGCTCTGGATGTTTGGCGTGAAGGTTGGCCCCGGGCAGAGGCAGTTGCAGCGGATGTTGTATCTGGCGTAGTCCAGTGCGACCTGCCTGGTCAAGCCGATCACCGCGGACTTGGACGCGCAGTACGCCGGCAGGTTCGGCTGTCCGATCAGGCCGAACGTCGAGGCGGTGTTGACGATCACTCCGCTCTGGCGCGCCACCATGTGCGGCAGGACGTACTTGCAGCCGAGGAAGACGCCCGTCGTATTGGTCTTGAGGACGCGCTCCCAGCTCGCCTCAGCCAGCTCCGTGACAGGCCCCTGGATTGCGAAGCCGGCGTTGTTGTAGAGGATGTCGATGCGACCGTGGATCTCCATGCAGGCGTCCGCCATATGGCGGACGGATCCGCCGTCGGTCACATCCGTCTGAACGTAGGTGACTCGCGCTTCCGCTGTCTGAAGGCTTCTCAGAGCTTCCGGCGGCTCGCGGAGATCGGCCACGATGACTGAGGCCCCCTCCCGGACGAACCGGGTCGCCGTGGCGAGACCGATCCCGGAGCTTGCACCTGTGACTATCGCGACTTTGTTGGCTAAACGCATCTGCACCTCGCCTTTCGTCGTTTGCGTTCATGCGATCGTCCCCAGAGACCGCCTCCGCACCTCCTTCGTCCAGGCCGTCGGTTACTCGCCGACCACCAGGTCGTGCCCCAGGTACGCGTTGATCACAACGTCGTTGCGCATCAGGTCCTGGCTGGCTCCCACCAGGGTCGTGCGTCCGTTCTCCAGCACATAGCCGCGGTCGGCGATCTCCAGCGCAAGGTGGACGTTCTGCTCGACGAGCAGGATAGTCGTGAACTTTCGAATCTCGGCGATCGACTCGAACAGCCGGGTCACCAGCTTCGGCATGATGCCGAGTGAGGGCTCGTCGAGCAGGAGGAGCGTGGGGTCTGACATCAGCGCCCGTCCGATCGCCAGCATCTGCTGCTCGCCGCCGCTCATCGTCCCGGCGAGCTGGCGAGTGCGGGTCTTGAGAATGGGGAATAGCTCGTACACGCGCTCGAGCGCCTCGGGGATCGCCTCACGCCGCCGCGCGTAGCCGCCGAGCACGAGGTTCTCCCGAACAGTGAGGTTGCCGAAGAGCCGTCGCCCCTCCGGCACATGCGCAATGCCCCTTCGCAGGATGCTGTCCGGCGGCTGCCCGTCGATCCGCGCGCCGTTGAAGCGCACCTCCCCTGCCATCGGTTTCATCAGGCCCGAGATGATCCGGAGCGTGGTGGACTTGCCCGCACCGTTCGATCCGATCAGCGCGACGATCTCGCCCCGGTGGACCTCCAGGCCGACTTGCCAGAGCACTTGCACCAGCCCGTAGGCGGCGTCAACCTCCCGCACAACCAGCATCTCAGCGGGACCGGTCATGGCGACCTCGGTGCGCCGAGATACGCTTCGACCACCACCGGGTCGCGAGAGACCTCGGCCGGCGAGCCCTCGCTGATCTTCTCGCCGTGATCGAGCACGATCATGCGCTCCGCGACACTCATGATCGCCTTCATAACGTGCTCGATCCAGAGCATCGTGATCTGCATGTCGTCACGAATCTGCTGGATAAGCCGCATGGCTCGGGCGCTCTCGACCGGTGTCAGCCCGGAGAAGGTCTCGTCGAGCAGAATGAGCCGGGGTTCTGTGGCCAGAGCGCGTGCGAGCTCGAGCTGCTTCATCTCCACCAGCGTCAGTGTCGCCGCGGCCGCGGCGGCTTTGTTCGCCAGACCGACGAACTCGAGCAGCCCCGCGACAATCGCGTCCAGCTCCGCCTTCCCCGCGGGAGGCGCCGTCCGTCCGTAGATCGCGGCGATCTGGACGTTCTGCGCGACGGTTGCGCTGGCGAACGGCCGGACGACCTGGAAGGTTCGGGCCATGCCGAGGCGGCAGATCGCGTGGGGACGCTCGCCGGCGATCTCCCGGCCCAGGAATCTGATCGAGCCAGCGGACGGCTGGTGAACCCCCGTCAACAGGTTGAAAAGCGTCGTCTTACCAGCCCCGTTGGGACCGATGACGCCGACAATCTCCCCGGGCTCGACATCGAACGCGACGTCCTGCAGGACGCGCAGGCCACCGAAGCGCTTGGAAAGTCCGCGGACGCTCAGCAGAGGCACTGGTCCCCTTGCTCACCCCGTGCCCCGGAGAACCGCCAGCCCGCGCGAGCCGCACTCGCGACCAGGTCAGCCCGAGGCATCGCGGACCACGCCCACTTCACCAGTGCAGCGTCGATCGCCAAGGTCACGCCGCTCAGGATGCCTGGCTCGATGGGGGCTGGCACCCCGCCATTATTCGGAAATCACGGAGCAGAGTCAAGCGTTGTCCGACTGGCCCGCCATGACCGGTGGAGGGCGGTTCCCGCAACATCGTTCGGGCGCACCCCATGCATGCCGGAGGCATCCTTGACACCTTCTCACTCCTCTGTAATAATGTCGGCGCCGGGAGATACCCGAGCAGGAGCATGTTGCCGGGACTCGCCGAGGCGTTGGGCGGAGCCATCTGCGAAATTGGTCGGGCGTTGGCGCCTGCCCGTCTTTCATGTTCCGAGTCCACGGAGCTCGGAGCACTGCCCCCGGACACGTGCCTGGCGGCACACTTGCTGGACCGGCTGCAGAGGACGATGAACACAGGTTGCTGAGAGAGCGACTGTGCGGAAGAACCTGAAGGTGTCGATGTGAACGGTGTGCACGATCTAGGGGGCATGCACGGACTCGGACCCGTCCCGCGCGAGGAGAATGAGCCGCTCTTCCACGCTCCGTGGGAGAGGAGTGTCTACGCGATGAGCAGGGTGTTGACGGGGACCGGCGTGCTGGGCGTTGATGAGCTGCGCTACGGGCGCGAGCGTATGGATCCTGTCCACTACCTGGCTGCGAACTACTACGAGCGAATCTTGTACTCCCTCGAGCAGCACCTGGTGGCGCAGGGACGGGTCGATTCAGCGGAGCTCAACGCCAGGGCGGAGGAGTTCAAGAGAACGCAATCGGGCCCTCCCCGCACGGAGAACGAGAAGCTCGTCTAGCTAGCGGGACAGCTCATTCTCCAGG
>JADZDV010000361.1 GCA_020850915.1 Chloroflexota bacterium
ACCGGTCCGCCCTGGTTGACGATGGCGATCGCCAGGTCGGTCCGGCCGTCGCCGGGCGTGCGGATGGCGAGCGTCGGCAATGGCTGGTCGCCGGCGACATACCTCCCGAGCAGTTGGGCGCCCGGCTGGAGGTACGGCAGGATCTGGAGCATCCCGAAGTACCGCTTGCGCGGGAAGAAGGCTTCAGCCGGTCCCTGCAAGAGCCCCCAGCGAGTAATCGCCGCGTGGCCGGCCTGGAAGTAGTCCACGGCATCCCAGTAGATCGCGGCGTCGACACCGTCGTTGTAGTGAGCGACCGCCGTGGCCGCGATGTCCAGCATGAAGCCCACCTCATCGTCGGCGTCCTCACCCCGGTCCAGATCGCCAAAGCTGAAGGAGGTGTACTCGGTGATATAGACCGGAAGGTCGTAGCCGGACTCGCGGACGGTCTCGACCAGCCGCTCGGTGAAGCTGCTCGGGTAGTACTGGTGCGTTGCGACCGCGCCCATGTAGGGCATGATGTCCGGGTCGTCCAGCATCGGGCGGAGGTACTCCAGCGCGTTCTCCGACGAGGCCGTGTCGGGGCCGTACAGCTTCACACCGTACGCCGCCAATCGCGGCCCGAGCCGGCGCGCCACCTCGGCGAAATCGTCCGGGGCGATGTACGTCCCGTCGCCGCCGTCCGGCTCGTTCATGATCGTCGCCGCGAAGACGCTCAGGCCCTTGACGCGGACCAGGTAGTCCACGATCGCTTCGTAGTACTCGACGTACTTGTCGTAGTACTGGGGAAGCAGGGTCCCGCGCCGGGTGCCGTCGTCGGTGAATGCCCCAGGCGCACCCCAGACGCCGAGCAGCACCTGGACGTTCTGGCGATTGAGGCGGCGGAGCATCTCCCAGCTCGGCTGATAGCGCGGTGCCGCCATGATCGCCTGGTACTGGTCCGGCGTGAGCTGTTCAGCAGGGACACCGTCCGGGGCGAGCGGAAGCTGCCCGGTGTCCACGCGCGCGATGGCGGGACGGAACGGCTCGAGCAAGCGGCGCCGCATGCTGGCGTGGAACGGTTGGCAGCTCCAGAGGGTGTGCTCGAGGTTGAAGCCAGCCCCGGCGATCGGGTTACCGGTGATGCCGCCATCCACCACGAGCGTCTCCGCGACCGCTGGGTCTTCGTTCGTCGGCACCGGCTCCGGGGGCAGGGGCGGATCCTCGCGGTAGAACGGTTCGATCGGCCCCGGATTGCAGCCGAAGACAAGCTCCTGGTTCGTCGGCTCCTGCCGCGGGAACTGCGCCGCGACGGGCTGACAAGAGAGCAGCGACGCCAGCACGAACAGCGTCAGCGCGGTCCAACGACGCCTGGAGAACATACGGTATCTCACCCCTCGGGACGCGGGCAGCGTTCAGTGCCCTCACCCCCACGATACACCGCTACGCGCGGTTCGCGCGCGTCCATCACGGAACTGGGTGCGCCCGAAAATATGGCAGCGTGGTAGACAGACCGGGAGGGGCGCCCCTACAACGGCCGTTCCAACGCACGTCGGTCGCACCCCACGGGACTGCGCGTGCCATAATGGTGCCACGAGCTGACGTGCAAGCCACACGTGGGAGATGGCCGATGGCGGTCGAGCGAGATATGGAGCCGGGAGAGCGCTCCCAGCCGCGCGCGCTGTTTGCGTGGTTCCCGGCACACAACGTTCAGCACGATGAGGACCAGCTACGGGCCGAAACGCTGCTGGCGGGCATCCCGCTCTTCAAGCGCGTGCCGCCCCACCGCCTGCGGGCCATCGCGGAGCTCACCCAAACGCGGAGCTTCAAGGCCGGTCAGGTGGTCTTCGGCATGGGCGAGGTCGGCTCTCGCCTGTACGTCATCCGATCGGGCGAGATGCAGGTGGTCCGGGGCGAGCCGGCTGGCGCGCCGGTCGTGCTGGCGAGGCTGGGCCCGGGCGAGTTCTTCGGCGAGCTGTCACTGTTCGACCGGGGCACGCGCTCCGCCACAGTGATCGCCACGACCGACACCGAGACGCTTACCCTCGGCCGCGCCGACATCCTGGAGCTCCTGCAGCGCTTCCCGGAGATCGGCATGAGCTTCCTCGAAGCGCTCAGCGACCGGCTGCGGACGGCGGACAACCTGCTGGAGAACGCCGACCGCATCGCCCGTCTCAACCAAGCCCCGGAGCAGCAGCCAGGCTGACGACGGCCCCCAATCCCTCTGCTACGATAGCGCGGGGAGGCATGTGATGAGCGCGACCATGCAGTTTGCGTCCGAACGTATCGAACTGCCTGACGCTCTGGCCGTGATCGAATACTACTTCGAGCAGGGCTGGACCGACGGGCTTCCGATCGTGCCGCCAACGGCGGAGGCGGTGGCGGCGTTCCTGACGACCACCAGCAGCCGCCCAGATGACATCGTCGGTTACGTGCCCAACCGGAACATCACGGTCACCGCTGAGAAGGTCGCCATCAACGCCGTCATGGCGGGCTGCAGGCCAGAGTACTTCCCGGTCGTCCTGACGGCGACCCAGGCGCTCACCGACGACCGTTTCAATCTCCACGGCTCGATGGCCAGCACGGCGGGCGCCGCGCCGCTGGTCATCGTGAACGGTCCCGTCGCGGCGCAGATCGGCGTCAACGCGGGCGACAACGTCTTCGGTCCTGGCTGGCGGGCCAACGCGACAATCGGCCGCACGCTGCGCCTGGTGCTGATGAATGTCTGTCGGGCCCAGCCGGGCGTGATGGACAAGGCGACGCTCGGCCACCCTGGTAAGTACACCTACTGTATCGGGGAGCTCGAGTCAGAGAGCGCCTGGGAGCCGCTCCACGTGGAGCGTGGCGCCGCCCGCGACCAGAGCGCGGTTACCGTCTTCGCGGCCGAGGCGCCGCACTACGTCAGGAACGACTCCGCCAACTCAGCCGAGGCGATCGCCAACAGCATGATCGACGTGCTGAGCCGAGCCACGAACCGCGGCGGCTGCTGCGTGATCGTCGTATGCCCGGAGCACCTGCAGGTCTTCCTGCGGGACGGCTGGAGCAAGCGGGACCTGCGGACGTACCTCGCTGAGCGGACGGTCCGCTCGTTGGCCGACCTCAAGCGGTGCGGCTGGGTGCCCGGCGCCGTCAGGCCGGCGGATGAGCAGAACATGCAGCGCTGGTACGGAAGCCCGGACCAGGTGCTGGTCGTCGTGGCGGGCGGCAAGACGTCTGGCTCGTCAGCCGTGGTGCCGCCGTGGGCCGGCGGGATGAGCTCGCAGCCCGTGACGAAGGGCGTGAGTGACTGCCTCGACAGCCGAGGCTGAGACTATCAGAGGAGGCACAAGCATGTCGGATGCTCCAAGCCGCGGGATCGTCGTGCTCGATCCGACGGCGCGCCCAGTCCCAAAGCTCGGGTCGCGCGCCGAGCGGCTCGACACACTGGAGGGCAAGCGCATCGGCTTCATCGACAACAGCAAGCGGAACTCGGACCAGGTGCTGCGGCGCCTGGACACCATGCTGCACCAGCGCTACGGCACGGCCGACTCGATCACCATCCGGAAGAGCATGCCGAGCCGCATCGTCGACGCGAACGAGATTGAGCAGCTCCTGGGAAAGGTGGACGCCGTCATCCCCGGCGTCGGGGATTGAGGGAGCTGCTCATCGTGCAGTGTGCACGACGGAATCGTCTTCGAGAACCTGGGCGTCCCGGCCGCGCCGGTGATCACCCGCCCCTTCGTGAACATGGCCCGCGCCTCGGCAGACGCCAACGGCATGCCTGAGTACCCCTACGGCGTCGTTGAGCACCCGATCGCCCGCCTGACCGACGATGAGCTGGACGCGAAGGCGGATGAAGCGCTGCCGCTCGTGGTGGCGCTGTTGCTCGGACAGTCGGAAACACCTTCCACACCGTAGGGTGGGCACTGCCCACCATTCCCAGTGGGATATTTCCGGGATGTGATGGGCAGTGCCCACCCTACGATCCTTCGGACTTCGAGACTTTACCTGTAATCATGCGCTCACATTGTCATCCTGAGCGCTAGCGAAGGATCACGCAGTCGGAGATCGCCAGACGGAATCGGACAAGCCGTCCATCGTAGGGTGGGCTCTGCCCACCACGTCCGCCTTGAGATTGACCCGGGAATGGTGGGCGGAGCCCACCCTACGGTTAGCGGGATGATTGGCTCCGGGGAAGTGGTGCGCAACTGCGTGATCCTTCGCTGCGCTCAGGATGACAATGGGGCCAGTTCAGGATGACAATGGGGCCACTTACAGAGGATTGTGAATGCAAAGAATGGCGGGCCGATGAGCCCGCCATTCTCGGTATTCCTGTCCAGAGCCTTACCTTGCCAGCGCCACCGCCGCCGCGGCGACCGCCACGAGACCCGCTCCGAGGAGGGTTGGGGTCAATCGGCCGCGTTGCTCCGGCCAACTCGGGCCCGTACGAAGGCGTGCACCAGGTTCCTGTTCTCGCGGTAGAGGTGCCAGGCGGTCGGGAGCACGGAGATGACGATGATCATGAGGACGACCAGGACGATGTACTTCTCCACGTCTTTGGCCGGCAGCAGGCTACCGAAGACGTAGCCGCCAACAGTCATCAGGACTACCCAGCCGATGCCGCCGATGACGTTGAAGCTCAGGAACTTCGAGTACGTCATGGCGCCAATGCCCGCCACGATCGGGACGAACGTCCGCACGATCGGCAGGAAGCGGGCCAGGATGATGGCCTTGCCACCGTGCGTCTCGTAGAAGTCGTGCGCCTTCTCCAGGTTGCGGCGGTGGAACCAGAAGCTGTCCTCGCGCTGGAAGAAGCGGCGGCCCACCTTGTTGCCGAACCAGTAGCCAACGCTGTCCCCCAGGATCGCGGCGATCGCGAGGGCGACGATCAGGACCGGGAGGCTGAAAAAGCCCTGGGATGCCGCCACGCCGGCGATGAACAGCAGGCTGTCACCCGGAAGGAAGAAACCGAAGAACAGGCCAGACTCCGCGAAGACGATGCCGAACAGCACGACCAGCGCCAGCGGGCCGGCCATGCGAATGATCTCTTGCGGATCGAGGTAGTGCAGTAGTTCCATCATTGTCCCAGAGAGAACGGTCCGCCGATTGTACACGAGGGTCAGGGCCTGGGCGCCCGCGGCCAAGCGCCCGGCGGCTCAGGGGCGGTCGTTCGGCTGCATACCGAGCAGCTCGGAGACCGTGACGATCCGCAGGCCCTGAGCCTGGATGCCTTCGACGATTGTCGGCAGCGCCTGCGCCGTCGCGCCCGCTGCCAGGTGGTGCACCACGATCGCTCCCCCGCCGACATGGCGCAGCACGTGTGACTGCACCCCAGCCGGTGTGGCGTTCGTGCGCCAGTCTCCGCTGTCCACCGTCCAGTAGACCGAGCGGAACCCCAGCTCACGGGCCACGTCCAGCACCCGCTGGTTTCGGGCGCCGAATGGTGGACGGAACCACGGCTTCGTGGATTGCCCGGTCAGGCTCTTCACGATCCCGTCCGTATAGTCAAGCTCCCAGAGGATCTGGTCCTTGGAGAGCGCGGTGAAGTCCGGGTGGTAGTAGCTGTGATTTGCCAGCTCGTGACCGTCCGCCGCCACGCGCTTCGTGAGGTCCGGGTAGGACTCGGCCCACTGCCCGGTCAGGAACATCGTGACGTGAAGGTGATGAGCCTGGAGGGTGTCGAGAATACTGGCCGCGGCACTATCGTCGCTGCCGGCGTCAAAGGTCAGCGCCACCATCCCGCTCTGGAGATCGCCCTCGCTCACCTCATCCCAGCCCGTCTGGGCCGCGACTGGCGCCGGCCGCGGCAGGAGCAACGCGACCGTCAGCACGGCGACAACCGCTCCGATGGGCCACCGCGCGGTGTGCAGGCGTCCCCGCGGCCGGCGCGCCAGAGGAGAGAGCGTCAGGTGTTGTCGTTCAGCCATATCCCGCCCCGAGCATTCGTTCCGCCATGGTACACTGTCAGGTAGTCTCGCTCCTGGCCCAGATCCCCCAGACCGTGGAGGCGGCCGATTGCCGCGTCGAAAGAGGGCAGCCCCGGCTCAGCCGCCGGTCACCTTGCTGCCAGTCCTCCCCATCAGGGACACCGTTCTCTTCCCGCACGTCGTCAGCCCCCTGTTCGTCGATCGTGACCGCTCGCTCAAAGCGATCGACGCGGCGATGGCCGGAGACCGAAGCATCATCGTCGTCTCCCAGCGGTCGTCCGAGACGCAGCGACCAGGCGAGGATGACCTGTTCACGATCGGGACCGAAGCGATCGTCGGGCGGGTGCTCAAGATGCCGGACGGCACGACGTCCATCCTTGTGCAGGGGCAGCGCCGCGTGCGGATCGAAGGGATTGCCCAGGAGGAGCCGTTCATCCAGGCGCTTGCCGTTCCGCTGGAGGAGCCGCCCGCCGCCGGGGAGGACCTCGAGGCGCTCAGCCGGGCGGTGCTGAGCATGTACGAGAAGATCACCAAGCTCAGCCGGACCATCCCGGAGGACCACTACGTCGCGGCGATGAACATCGACGAGCCGGGCTGGCTGGCCGACTTCGTTGTCTCTGACCTGGAGATTTCGGTCTTTCAGCGCCAGGACGTTCTCGAGACCCTGGACCCGATCGAGCGGCTGCACAAGTCCAGCGTCTTCCTGGCCAAGGAGCTGGACGTCCTGGAGCTCCAGAGCAAGATCCACTCGCAGGTGCAGCAGGAGGTTGACAAGAACCAGCGGGAGTACTTCCTGCGCGAGCAGCTCAAGGCGATCCAGAAGGAGCTGGGCGAATCGGACGTGATGACGCGCGACATCGCCCGCCTGCGGGAGAAGATCGAAGAGAGCGGGATGCCGGCGGACGTCCGCACCAGAGCCGGCGAAGAGCTGGACCGGCTGGCCGCCATGCCGACCATGTCGCCAGAAGTGGGCATGGTCCGGAGCTACCTGGACTGGCTCGCCAGCCTGCCCTGGTCGCAGCAGACCGAAGACCAGCTCGACCTGGATCACGCCTCCCAGGTTCTGGACGCCAACCACTACGGGCTCCCGAAGGTCAAGGAGCGCATCCTCGAGTTCCTGGCCGTCCGCAAGCTGGCCGTGGAGGGCCAGCGCAGCCCGGTGCTCTGTTTTGTCGGGCCACCGGGAGTGGGCAAGACGAGCCTGGGCCGCTCGATCGCCCAGGCGATGGGGCGCAAGTTCGTCCGGATCTCCCTGGGCGGCATTCGCGACGAGGCTGAAATCCGTGGCCATCGGCGGACGTACATTGGCGCGCTGCCCGGCCGCATTCTCCAGACGATGAAGACCGCCGGCACGGTCAACCCGGTCTTTGTGCTCGACGAGATCGACAAGATCGGCGCCGACTTCCGGGGCGATCCGTCTGCCGCCCTGCTGGAAGTGCTGGACCCGGAGCAGAACAGCGCCTTCTCCGATCACTACCTGGACGTGCCGTACGACCTCTCCAAGGTGATGTTCATCACCACCGCCAACTACCTCGACCCCGTCCCCCCCGCGCTGCGCGACCGCACGGAGGTGATCGAGCTGCCGGGCTACATCGAGGAGGAGAAAGTCCAGATCGCACGGCGCTTCCTGGTGCCGAAGCAGATTGCCGAGAACGGTCTCAAGGACCACGCGCCCCACTTCTCCGACGCGGCCCTCCGACGGCTGATCCGCCAGTACACCCGCGAGGCCGGCGTCCGGAACCTCGAGCGTGAAATCGGCGCCATCTGCCGCAAGATCGCTCGGCGGGTCGCCAGCGGCCAGAAGGGGCCGAGCGCCGTGGCGCCGTCAGCGCTGGAGAGCTATCTTGGCCCGATCCGCTTCCACCACACCCTGGCGGAGGAGCGGGACGAGATTGGCGTCGCGACGGGCGTTGCCTGGACGCCGGTCGGCGGGGATGTCATGACTGTCGAGGTCTCGCTGGTTGAGGGCAAGGGCAACCTCTCCACGACCGGCCAGCTTGGCGACGTCATGAAGGAGTCGGCCCAGGCGGCCTGGAGCTACGCCCGCTCCCGAGCCCGAGACCTCGGCCTGGCGGAGGGCTTCTACGAGAAGCTGGACGTCCACATCCACGTCCCGGCGGGCGCCATCCCGAAGGATGGCCCGTCCGCCGGCATCACCATGGCAACAGCCCTGATCTCCGCGCTGACGCGCGTGACGGCGTGCCGTGAGGTCGCTATGACCGGTGAGATCACCTTGCGGGGTCGCGTCCTGCCGGTCGGCGGCATTCGTGAAAAGGTGCTCGCGGCCCACCGGGCCGGCATCAAGACGTTCATCCTGCCGGAAGACAACATGAAGGACCTGGCCGAGGTTCCCACGGACGTCAAGCGACAGCTCAACTTCGTCCCGGTCAAGACGATGGACGCTGTCTTGCCGATCGCCCTGAACGAGATGTCCCCTGCCCTGCGAGCCGTGGAGCCGCGCGCGGCGACGTCCTGACCGGCTCGCGTCGAGGCAGCTACTCCACCTCTTCCTCTTCCAGGACCGCCTCGTCGATCGGCTGCTCGTCCGGGTTGACCTCTCCGAAGCCGAGCGTGTCCTCGGCTTCTTCCGCGCCATCCTCACCCTCCTCCTCGACGTCAGGACGGAAGGCTCCTTCGCGAGTATAGGCTCGCCCCAGCTCGGCCGAGCTGGTCGGGAAGGATGGTCGAGTCCCCATGCTGGGCGACTTGTACATCTCGCGCAGGATGACGCGCACCGAGGTGTCGTCCGAGGCCATCACGGCCGCGGAGTAGCGGTTGCCCTCGCCGATCAATCGGATCACGCGCTGGCCGATCCTCGGCTCGAGCTGGCCGACCGGCTCGTTTGTCGCGAGGTACAGCTTCACCACATTCGCCTCGGCACGCAGCTCGAGCATGTCCCCGGCGTTGAGCTTGGCGACCACCTCAACCGTCCCGACGTCCACCAGGCTCGTCACCGCGGTCTTGCCGCTCTCCTCGATGAACAGCCGCGGGTCCACAGGCGTGGGCGGCGGGGCGGCCGCGCCTTCGTCCGCCAGCTTCGCGAGCTTGGCGAGGTTCTTCTGGCTGATCGTGTTGGACGGATCGAGCTTCGCGGCGCGTCCATACGCCTCGCGGGCCTCGGCGTAGCGGCCCAGCTCCATCAGCGCCTTCCCGAGACGGTTGGAGGCATCCACGTCGTTCGGGAACAGCTCCAGAAACTGGCGGTTGAGCTGCGCTGCCTCTTCCCAGCGGTTCTGCATCGCCGCCTGGATTGCCTTTTCGGAGCGGAGCCGCCGCAGTCGCAGACGATCCTCGCCCTGGTACACAGCCATGTCGGTCACCTCGATACGCAAAACGTTATGGCGCCCAGAGTCAGTGGTAGGTACGACCAAAGGATGGGCTCAGAGCGCCAGACCAGGCGGTGCAAAGAACTTGGCACCGGAAGAACGGGGGATAATCTTAGAGTATACCGCGCGCCAGCGAGATCGATCGCATTTTCGGACCCACATCGCAAAGATTGTGCCGTCCCCGCGATAAACGCTGACCTCAGAACCGGCGGGCGACCAGGAGAGGGTCTCTCGCCGGTGCGAGCATACCGTACCACGGGCCCTCGCGCCGGTGGGGAAAAGGGCGGCGGAGCGGCCACGCCCTGCGCAGACCGTGACGGCGCTGCTCAGCCAGAAAAATGTTGTCGCGGCTGCAGTTGCAACGGTATGCTAGATTCGCCACAGCCCTCGCCGGGCACTTCTCTTGTCCCCGATGCCAGCCGGTTGGCGGGTTGCCGCGCAGACGAGGCTGGCGCCCAAACGAGGGTGAACGTTGTCCAGTATACCCCCGCCCCACTCACGGAGGTCCGCCCGATGAAGATCGGCACATCGTTCTGGCGAGCGTTCTCGACGCTGCTCGTGCTCTTCATGCTGAGCGCGGCCTGTGCGCCCGCCGCCCCGAACCCCACGCCAACCGCGAAGCCGGCAGAACCGCCGAAGCCGGCCGCTCCAGCGGCGCCCGCGGCCCCGGTCGCCAGCCCGGCTCCGGCAGCGCCCGCGGCCCCTGCTGCCAGCCCGCCCGCGGCAGCTCTCGCGGCCCCGGCGGCCAGTCCCGCTGCCGCCGCCAGCCCGGCTGCCGCGCCCGCCGCCAGCGCGAGTGGCGCTTCGGGCGGTACGCTCTCGGGTCGCATCAAGATCGTCTCCAGCCTGCCCCGCACGGGCGGCTCGCGGGCACTGACCGACTCGATGGTCAACGGCATCAAGATGGCCCTCGACGAGATCAACTCGAAGATCGACAGTGCCACGATCGACTACGAGGACATGGATGACGCCACGCCCGCCCGCGGCCAGTGGGACGCGGCCAAGGAGGCCGAGAACGCCAACAAGGCGGTCAATGACCCGGACATCATGGCTTACATCGGCACCTACAACTCCGGCGCCGCGAAAATCGCCATCCCGATCCTGAACCGCGCCAGCCTGGTCATGGTCAGCCCCGCGAACACCTATCCTGGCTTGACCAAGCCTGGCAAGGGTGAGGCGAACGAGCCCGCCGTGTACCAGCCGACCGGCAAGATCAACTTCGCGCGCGTCGTCCCAGCCGACGACCTCCAGGGCGCCGCGGCCGCGAACTGGGCGAAGCAGCTCGGCGTCACCAAGGCCTACGTCCTCGACGACACGGAGCTGTACGGCCACGGCATCGCGGTGGTGTTCGCCGACACGGCCAAGAAGCTCGGCATCAACGTCGTCGGTGGTCCCGAGGGCATCGACGCGAAGGCGAGCGACTATCGCGCGCTGGCGACGAAGATTCGCGGTACGAACCCGGACCTGATCTACTACGGCGGGACCGCTACGAATAACGCCGGCAAGCTCTGGAAGGATCTGCGCTCGGTGCTCGGTCCGAATGTGAAGCTGATGTGTCCCGATGGGACCCAGACGGAGCAGTTCCTCAAGGACGCGGGCGACGCGGCGGAAGGCACCTACTCCACATTTGGCGGCGCTACGCCCGACTCCTACACCGGCAAGGCGCTGGAGTGGAGGAACCGCTACAAGGCCAAGTACAACTCGGAGCCCGAGGTCTACGCCTCATACTCCTACGAGGCCACGAAGGTTGTCCTGGACGCCATCAAGCGCGCGGGCAAGAAGGACCGCGAGGCGATCCGCCAGGCGGTCCTGGCGACGAAAGACTTCAGCCAGGGCGTGCTCGGCACGTGGTCGTTCGACAATAACGGCGATACGACCCTGACGACCATGTCCGGCAGCATTGTCAAGGGCGGCAAGTGGACGTTCTCCGCGCCGCTCAACGCCGGCACCTGACTTGACGGGCGCCAGAGCCCGCCCCTCTTCCGAGGGGCGGGCTTTTTCGTGTAATGTTCGCCATCGCTTCAACTCCGCCGCGCCGGAGGCCGTGTCGCCGCGGCGAGCGAGCGTTGTCTACCTCGGACAGCTCTGTTGTTCATCCTGAGCGCGCCCGCCTAGCTCGTCTGGAAGGAGCACCGCGGACACCGTGCAACCGCATGAGACGCTGCTGCAGATCCTGCTGATCGGTATCACCAACGGCTCGATCATCGCGCTCATCGCTCTCGGCTACACCATGGTGTACGGCA
Source organism: Chloroflexota bacterium (assembly GCA_020850915.1). The sequence continues at coordinate 11,434 of JADZDV010000361.1, forward strand.
TCATCGAGCTGATCAACTTCGCCCATGGCGATGTCTACATGATCGGCTCGCTCACCGCCTTGACCCTGGTAAACTGGGCGCCGTCGCTGGTGAACGCCCGCCGCCCGGCTCAGTTGGAGACCGCGCCGCTCGTCCTGCTGACGATCGCGGCGTTTCTCGCGGCCATGGCGCTCTGCGCCGTGCTCAACATGTTCATCGAGCGGCTCGCCTATCGCCCCCTGCGCTACGCGCCACGGCTCGCGCCGCTCATCAGCGCCATCGGCGTCTCGTTCATTCTGGCCAATATCGGCCTCGTCTGGATCGGCCCCTCGCCGGTCGACTTTCCGCGGCTGCTGCCCGACCTCGACCTGTTCCGCGACGTGCTGAAGCTCAACACGCCCGTCTTCTTCCGCCTGGCGGACCTCTTTGTCATCGTCATCGCGTTGCCGCTGATGATCGCGCTGAACCAGTTCGTCAATCGGACGCGGCTCGGGAAGGCGATGCGCGCCACCGCGCAGGACCGCGAGGCCGCGGCGATGATGGGCATCAACATCAACCAGACGATCGCCCTGACGTTCCTGCTGGGCGGCGCGCTGGCCGGCGCGGGCGGCTTCGTCAACGGCGTGGTGAACAACACCGCCGTCTTCAACCAGGGTTTCAGGGCCGGCCTGTACGCTTTCACCGCGGCCGTGCTCGGCGGGGTCGGCAACATCAGCGGCGCGTTCCTGGGCGGCATGATCATCGGGATCATCGCCGCGTTCAGCGACCTCCAGTGGGATCCCCGCTGGACCCAGGTGGTCGTCTTTGCGCTGCTGATCCTGATCCTGATCTTCAAACCCACGGGTCTGCTCGGCGAAGAGACCACGGAGCGAGCCTGAGCCGTGGCGGCCTCACCGTCGGCCAGCGCTCTCACGTCAAGGCGCGCCAGCCGCGCACACAACCTCCGGCTGTTTCTCGGCTGCCTGGCCCTGGCGCTGGTGTACCCCTGGATCGACAGGGCACTCCACCTGCAGCTCATGGGCAGCGTGAACCCGATCCTTGTCTACGTGATCCTCGCGATGGGCCTGAACATCGTCGTCGGCTACGCTGGCCTGCTCGACCTCGGTTACGCGGCGTTCTTCGCTATCGGCGGCTACACCGCCGCCTTCCTGACCTCGCCCCAGAGCCCGTTCCCCTACAAGACAGACTTCTGGGTGGCGTTGGCGCTGAGCTGGCTGGCGGCCGCTGTCTTCGGCGTGATCCTTGGCGCGCCGACGCTGCGCCTGCGCGGCGACTACCTCGCCATTGTCACGCTGGCCTTCGGCGAGATCGTGCCCCGGGTGTTCCTGAACCTGGAGCAGTTCACGGGTGGCGGCAAGGGGCTCAATCCAATCGGCAGCCCGCACCTGTTCGGACGTGACCTGGGCGCCGCTGACCAGATCGAGTGGTACTACCTGATCCTCGCGATCGCCCTGGTCTCAATCTTCGGCATCACCCGCATCCACGACTCGCGCCTCGGGCGCGCCTGGAAGGCGATGCGCGAGGACGAAGTCGCCGCCGCGAGCATGGGCATCGACCTGGTCAAGACGAAGCTGCTGGCGTTCGCTCTGGGCGCTTCCTTCTCTGGTTTCGCGGGCTCGGTCTACGCGTCGATGCTCCAGTTCATCGACCCCTACCAATTCGACTTCAGCATCTCGATCGTCATCCTGTCGATGATTATTCTGGGCGGCATCGGCAACATCTGGGGCGTCATCGCCGGCGGCATCGTCATGGGTATCTTCAACTTCGTGGTGACCGACCGGGCAACGAGCTGGTTCCACAATCTCGGCGCGACGATCAACGTGCCGATCTTGACGCCGTTGCTGAACAACATCGACCTGACGAACGAGAAGCTCCTGCTCTTCGGCCTCTCGCTGGTGCTCCTCATGCTGCTGCGACCCGAAGGTCTCTTCCCAAGCGCCCAGCGGAAAGCCGAGATGCTATCTGGACGAAAGGAAGACCTGGAGCCGTCCCCCTCGCCGGTGGTCGAGGCGCAGGGCGAGTCGGGCGCTTCTGGAGCGCGCGGCTGATGGCAGCACTGCTCGAAGCCACGGCGGTCACGAAGCGGTTTGGCGGTCTTGTCGCGGTGAGCAACGTGGATTTCACGATCGAGGAGGGCTCGATCGCCAGCATCATCGGCCCGAACGGCGCCGGCAAGACGACGTTCTTCAACATGATCGCCGGGCTGTACCGCGTCAGCAGCGGCAGCATCAGGTTCCGCGGCGCCGACGTCACACGGCTCCAGCCGCACCAGATCACCACGCTGGGCATCGCCCGCACCTTCCAGAACATTCGCCTCTTCGGCGCCATGAGCGCCATGGACAACGTCCTGGTAGGGATGCACT
>JADZDV010000362.1 GCA_020850915.1 Chloroflexota bacterium
CTCAGTTGATGCGCTGGTTCATCTGGCCGGCGATGTACCCGATGAAGGTCACCGTCGAGGCATCGTCGCGGCCCCACATGTACAGCACCACCACGACGTTGCCGTTCCGCCAGACCAGCCGCTGGTGCAGCCGGTTGAACTTGGTGGTGTTGCAGGTCTCGTTGCAGGCGGTCCAGCCAAACGTCTCGTTCCCGAAGCCCGGCATGTTCTCCATCGCGAACGCCGTTCCGACTTCATTCTCAGCCTCTGGAAAGCCTGGCTGCGCCTGCGCCGAGTAGATCTCCCGCGCCTGGTCTACGCTGGTCGCTACCCAGACCCGGTCGTAGACCAACTGCGGCCCCAGCCGGGCAGTCACCGTCTCCGGCGGACGCTTGAACCTGCCTTCGACCCAGCTCGAGCGATCGTCCGAGCCCTCGCGATCGAGCGTCGTGTCGATCTGCTTGCCCAGCTCGCCAACCGTCAGCGCGACCTGACGCGGGAAGACGGATTTCATCTCGTCCGCGACGGGGCCGGTGCTGGTGGAAGGCACGGTCTTCACGCGGTCAGCCAGGATCTGCGCGTAGTTCACCGCGATCCCCTGGGAGGCGTACTCCGATGGCCCCCAGGTGTACAGAACGTGCACGACGTTCAGGTACCGAAAGACGATCCGGAAGTGGAGCGTGCCGCTGTCGCACGGGCCGCAGCCGCCCTGCCCCTGCCATTGGTCGCCCAGCGCCGGCAGGTCGATGCCGCCGATATTGTTGACTCCGGTCTTCGCCTCGGGGAAGCCAGCGCTTATCTGCTCGCCGTAGATCTGCTGCGCCGTGGCGACATCAGTCGCGGTGAAGACGGTATCGACAATCAGGGTGGGCGTGGGCGGCGCATCGTCTCGCCCCTTGAAGTCCGGCTCGAACCGGACGACCGTCCGGTTGCCGCGCGCATCGTCGCTGCTCTGGAACGAGGTCTGGACCATGAGCGGGCCGGTGTCGTCCTTGCGGATCACCAGCCACCTGGCTTCCAATGAAACGCGCTGCTCGTCTGCCGCGATGGGTGACGGGAGCAGAGGAAGGACGCTCACCGCGACGCTCAACAGCGCCAGCAGGAGGCGTCCCACAAGGGAATACCGTATGCGCACGAGGGGTTCTCCTTCTGGCCTGGTGCCACCACGTCTCGGCGGCGGACCATTATATCCCCCGCCATGTAACGAACAGCCGGGCCGATCGTCGTGCAACCCAGCGCGAGCGGGAGCAAGTCCCGGCGTCCACCGGCGGCGGTCGCGCCGATCCGGCCAGCCGTGAGCACCATCGACCAGCGCTCCATCCCCGGTGAGCCGCTGGCGCGGTTGATGTGGCGAAGATGTGGGTCGCCAGAGATGTCCCGCGTTCCCAGGCTGGAAGGCCGCCAGCGATACGCGGGCGACTGCCCTTCCAAGCGTCGTTCTGAAAGGCTGACCCGTGCTTTGGTAGAATTGAGCATCCACTAGCGGAGGCTCAGAATGTGACAGAGCGACAGCGAAAAGTCGCCCTGCTGATCGATTACGACAATCTGCAGATATGCTACAGCCGAGATGCGCCGGGCACGCAACTGGATATCGGCGCGGTACTGGAATTCGCACAGACGTACGGCCGCGTGGTGGTCTCCCGCGCGTATGCCGAGTGGGGCCTCCTCTCCGAGCGGCTCTCCATCTGGAGGCACGGCGTAGAGCCCGCCTTTGCCCCGGTCATGCGGTCCGAGGGCAGCACGCGCGAAGGCAAGAGCCTGTGCGACACGGTCATGGTCGCGGACGGGGTTGACCTGCTCTGGACCATGGAGTTCGATGTCCTGGTCCTGGTCACCAGCGACAAGGACATGATCCCGCTGGCCCGCCTGGCGCGGCAGCGCGGCGTCCTGGTCGTCGTCCTCGGCAGCGACCTGACAGCCGGTCAGCTCATCGAGTGCGCCAACGACTTCGTCACGTATCGCCATCTGCTCCTGGGACTGGGCCGCACGGAAGAGCGCCCGTCTCTGGTCACTCACGTCCGCGAAGAGCCGCGCGCGCGGCGCCAGCGCGAAGCGAACGGCCTGCCGGCGCCGGAAACCCGTCTGCCGCGTGAAGCGCGCACAGGACGCGTTCCGCGTGAGCTGCGCGAGCCCCGCGTGACCCGCCCGGCGGCGCGTCGCGCCGAGGCCGTCCCGGCCATCGAGCCGGCGCCTGCCGAGATGGAGGTCGCGCCGCTGGCTCCGCTCGAAGCGCCCGTCGCAAGCCCGACTGATGGGCTGGAGACGGCGGCTCCACGCCGACGGCGCCGCCGGGGCGGCCGCGGCCGGCGTCCGACCGGCGCATCGAGCCCTGCACTGGCCGGGGAGGCGCTGGAGGCCGACGACGAAGGACTGGAGTCAGCGTCTGGCGAGCTGGAGGCTGCCGAAGCGGAGCCGCGGGAGTCGGCCAGAGAAGACCAGACGCGGTTTGCCGCGGACCCGCTTGCCGAAGCCCCGGCTGACGATCTGGAGCCGGTGCCCGAAACGCTGGACGAACAGCCAGCCCCGGCGCTCGAGCTCGAGCCTCCCTCGCCAACACCCCTGCGCGTCCCGCGGCCGGAGCCCCGCCTCAAGCCGTGGGAGCGCTGGCCAGAGCCAGCACCGGCCAGGCCCACGCGCCGTCGGACATCGGGCCGACACGCCCCTCGGGCCGAGGGGTCGATCGCCCCGCCCGAGCAGCGTCTCGAGCCAGACTTCGCGACGGCACCGGACCAGGAGGTGGTCGCGACGTCCGCGGCTGAGCCAGCCGCCGAACCCGCGGGCGACAGCCCTACGGCAGAGGCGCCGGCCCAGCGCGAGAACGGACCGGTGGCGGAAGGCGACGCTGCCGCGGCCGCCGTCTCGCCAGAGGCGAGCTCCGGCAGCCCGGAAGACGTCGCCCCGGAAGACGGCGCTCTGGAGCCTGCCGCCCCGGAGGACGGCGTCGCGGGAGCGGAGCCGCCGGCCAAGCCAGTCCGACGACGGGTGCGTCGCGCGGCGCCCCGCAAGCGAGCTGAGGCCGCGGCCGCCGCGCCAGAGGCAGAGCTGCCCTGATCGCCCGTCGATAGGGCAGCGTCCAGTCCGCTCAGGAGGGCGGCGGCCCGCTCAGGCCCCGAGCTGTACGGGAGCCGTGAGCGAGCCGCCGCCCTTTGGTCTCTCTCCCTCGAGCGTCCAGGCCGGTAATTCCACTACCACGGAGTACTCGCCTGGTCGGATGGAGGCTGGTGGCACCAGCGTTCGGGTGACCTCAGCGGCGTCGTTTGGCCGCACCTGGAGTGTGGCGACCTCGGCTTCCGCCTCGACCTGCTGGCCGCGCCCCATGAGCTTGGTGCGCACCCGGAACGTCCCGGCGCGGCCCGCCTGGTTGTTGAGCAGCACCTTCAGCGCGATCGGCTCGCCGAGACGATAGCGGTCTTTGAGGTCGCTGAGCAGGACGAGCAGGTCGTCCCGCTCCCAGCGGTAGACCCTGCCCTCCGGGCTATCGACGACCTCCGTCTGTCCACCGGAGGGGCCGCACGCGGTCACCATCGCGGCGAGGCTGGACATCGTCGCCTGAGCCAGGTCTCGCCGATTGATTCTGCTCTTCATCAACCTCTGTCCATTTCCTTCCACGCGAGGCGTCTGGTTTGATACAACAGCGCGCGATGTCTTCTCCTGAAGTCTACCCGCTTTCTCGCCCGGTCGGGCCTGAGCGGACGGCCAGCCCGGCGACGAGACCGCGTCGATGAGCGACGGGCGCGCGATCGTCTGCATCGACCTGCATGGCGCATCCAGGTGGACGAGCATGCGGGAGCAGTGTTCACGTGCTGGCGTCGTCGTCAGGCGACTCAGGTCGCTGGAGCTCTCAACCGAGGACTCGAACCCTCTGGGTCTCTCACCCGGGCAGACGCGGAGCCTGAAGAGCCATCTCGCGCTGCTCCACTGGGCGAGTGCACGGGGATTGAAGGAGCTGATCGTTCTGGAGGACGATATCCTGCTGGCCGAGGACTTCATGTCCCGGCTCGAGGCGGTGCGGCAGTGGACCCCCCCGGAAGCGCCTCTCTGCTTCCTCTCCGCCATCTTCTGGTGGCCTGTCCATCTGCCAGTCGGCAGCCAGCAGCGGGTCTGGGAGTTCCGCCGCCCAACCGGCGGCGTGCCATCCGGCGCTCACGCGTACTACGTCCGCCAGGAAGGCTTTGGGCCGCTGATCGAGGCGCTCTCAACCAGCGGCCTGCCACCCGAGCATGCGTTTGAGATCGCGGTGCAGCGAGGTCTCGGCTACTGCGTCGCCGTTCCGATGCTCGCCACGGCCCCGCTGGCGACAGCCGGGCAACCCAGCGTGAGCCGTGAGTCAGTCGGTCTGATAGCGGCCGAGCGAGCGCTCAGGCTCGCCCCTCACTTCCGCGAGCGGCTCGGCGGCGCCGCGCTGCCGAGCGCCACCCCGTCACCGGCGCAGCCCGACCTCGCGCTCACGTCCGAAGGCGCCGAAATCGACGCCTGTCATGCTCCAGATGCCAGCCATGCACCCGGGACGCCTCCGGGAGAGGGCGCTGGTCCGAGCGTCCCGGCCAGACGGTCGCGCCCAGCTCGTTCCGTTGCCGCCTGCCCGGGCTCTTTGGCGCGTCGAGACTTCAGCGTGGTCATCCCATCGGCCACCGCGGCGAACCTGATCGCCTGTGTCGAAGCGATCTTCCAACACGAGCCGACACTCTCGAGAGATCGGATTATCATCGTGGACGACGGGGCCAGGCCGGGCGCGGAAGCGCCTCTGCCTGGGATTCGGTGGATCATGGGCATCAAGCCGTTCGTCTTCGCGCGCAACGTGAACCTCGGCATTCGCGCGGCGGGGACAGACGTGATCCTCCTCAACGACGACGCGCAGCTCCGAACGCCGAATGGCTTCAGCGGGTTGTCACAACTGGTCGGGAGCCGCCCGTCGATCGGTGTCTGCTCGCCGGGCATCGGTGGCATCAGGGGATTTCCACGGCAGCAACCAACGGCTCGTCCGGAGCTGCTGGTCGAGCCGCGTCGTCTTGCGTTCACGTGCGTGTACATCCCCCGCTTAGCCATCGATCGGGTCGGCCTGCTTGACGAGCGGTTCACCGCGTACGGGTTCGAAGACAATGACTACAGCCTGAGAGTCCTCCGGGCCGGTCTGGAGCTCAGGGTCTGGACGGGCTGTGTCGTCGACCATGCGAGTCTGACGCCGACGTTCCGGTCGCGACCGGACCAACGGCAGCTCTTCCGCGAGGGGAGGCAG
>JADZDV010000363.1 GCA_020850915.1 Chloroflexota bacterium
TCGCTCTCTGGAAAGTGCGCCGGTTCCTCGAAACCGGATTGCGTCTGCGGACCGCTTGCGATCTGGAGCTGGTGGACGAGCTACACATCACCTGCCCGAAAGGGTTCAGCGTGCCGGAGGCGGCGGAGCTCGGAGGGGAGCTAGCCACGCTCATCCGCGCATGCGTTGACAAAGAGCTCTTCGCACCAGAGATCACAGAGCTGACGTTCGCCAAGAGAAAGTAGCCGAGGTGGAGCGCCGCATGATAGTGATGGCATTTCGCTTCACGGCACGGGGCTTCCACGCTACGCAGTGGGGGCGCCACGTGAACGAAGGCGTGCCGGAATGGCCGCCGTCCCCCTGGCGGCTGCTCAGGGCGCTGGTGGCGGTCTGGATGCGGACCATGCCGGAGGTACCAGCCGCGACGTTTGGGCCAATCCTCGAAGAGTTGGCGTCTGAGCTGCCCTCTTTTCGCCTGCCGGTAGCCACGGTGGCGCACACCCGCCATTTCATGCCCTGGGACAAGAAGGGCCCTGGTGACCGAGCGCTCGTGCTCGACGCGTTCGTCGCCACCGATCGCGACGGCGAATTGGCCGTCATCTGGCCCGACGCGCAACTGACGTCGGAGCAACGCACGGTACTTGCGCGGTGCCTGGACCAGTTGAGCTATCTCGGTCGAGCGGAGTCGTGGTGCCAGGCGCGACTGCTGGAGGCGCCCCCGGAAGCGAACTGTTTCCCGCTGGGGGATGGGCCAATGCCGGCCGGCGACTGGGAGATCACCAGAGTGCTGGCGCCACAGGCGCCGCTCCATTTGAAGGATCTGTGTGTGGAGACGACGGACCTGCGCCGGAGTGGCAGGATCGATCCCTCCGGCTCGCGCTGGTGTCAGTACGCTCGGCGAGCCGACTGTTTCGACGTGCAAGCGGGGCTGCGCGGACGGGGAGATCCGAGACAGCCGACGGTGTTCCGCTCTGCGTTATCGGGTAGCGTCTTGCCGCCCATCACGGACACGCTGCGCATTGCCGACCTGGCGCGCCAGAGCGCAATGGCCCAGTACGGGCGAGCAAACAAGGGCGCAGCCTCGCCCATTCTCGCGGGCAAGGCTGCCAGTGGAAGGCCCCTGGAGGGGCATCAGCACGCCTTCTACCTGCCGACGGACGAGGATGGCGATGGCTATCTCGACCACCTGACCGTCTGGGCGAGCGCCGGGCTCGGACAGGGGGAGTTGGAGGCGCTGGCCAGCGTCCGGGCTCTGAACCCTGGCGGCGGGCGACCGGACATTCGCCTGGTGTTCCTGGCGAGCGGCGAGCCCGGTGACTTCAGTCAGGACGTGCCGATCTTTCGCGCGGCGCGTGCGTGGCGCACGGCCACGCCGTTCGTTCTCAACCGACACGCCAAGCTCCGCGGGCCCGGGGGAAACAGGCGACTCGTGGACAGTCCGGTCGACCAGGTGTACCGGGAGTTTGAACGGCGGCCACAGATCGCAGCCCGCGTCTTGAGCGTTGACCCTGCGCCGCCACTCAAGATACGGGCCTGGCGCACAGTGTATCCCCTGGAATTCCACCGGTGGCGACGCGAGAGCCAGCCTCCAGGGAGCGCCTTTAACTTCACCGTCCGGTTTGAAGAGCCGGTGAGCGGCCCATTGGCTTTCGGCTATGGTTGCCATTTCGGGCTCGGGTTGCTCGTTCCCGCGGAAGACCGGGCGGAAGGATAGGCGCTCACCATGCAACCCAGTTCGCAGACCGCCGGCGCCGCCATCCCGGCCACGCCGCCAGACCTCGTCCCCGCGCGGATGCTCAACGAGTTCGCCTACTGTCCGCGCCTGGCGTACCTCGAATGGGTCCAGGGCGAGTTTGCCGACAGCGTCGATACGGTCGAGGGACGCTTCCAGCACCGGCGGGTGGACCGGCCGGGCGGCGACCTGCCGGCGCTCCGTTCGGATGGCGCGGGAGACGACGCCGAGCAGGATGAGAGCGCCGGCGACACCGAGCGGATCCACGCCCGCTCGGTGACCCTCTCCGACGAAACGCTCGGGGCGATCGCCCGAATCGACCTGGTGGAGGGCCTGGGCACGAGCGTCAGCCCGGTGGACTACAAGCATGGCCGGGCGCCTGACCTGCCTGAAGGGGCCTGGGAGCCGGAGCGCGTCCAGGTGTGTCTCCAGGGCCTGCTGCTGCGCGCGAACGGCTACCAGTGCAGCGAGGGCATGCTGTACTTTGTTGAATCGAAGGAGCGCGTGGTCGTGCCGTTCGACGAGGCGCTCGTTGAGCGGACGCTGGCGCTGGTCCGGGAGCTCCGCGCGGTGGCAGCCTCAGGCCAGATCCCGCCGCCGCTGGTGGACAGTCCCAGGTGCCCGCGCTGCTCCCTGGTGGGTATCTGCCTGCCAGACGAGGTGAACCTGCTGTCCGTGCCGGCGGAGGCGACGAAGCTCGGCGGAACACGGCGGCTCGTGCCGGCTCGGGACGATGCGCTGCCGCTCTACGTCCAGACGCAGGGCGCCTACGTTGGCAAGTCGGGCGATCTGCTGGAGATCAAGCTCAAGGGCGCCGTGCTCCAGAAGGCGCGGCTGCTGGAGGTCTCCCACCTGGCCGTCTACGGCAACGTCCAGGTGAGCACTCAGGCGATCCGCGAGCTGTGCGACCGGAACATCCCCGTCTGCTACTTCACCTATGGCGGCTGGTTCCAGGGCATCACGTTTGGCATGGCGCACAAGAACGTCGAGCTACGCTGCCGCCAGCACGCCGCGGCGGCGGCGCCGGAGGTGAGCCTGCCGATCGCCCGGCAGATCGTGTTCGGGAAGATCAAGAACTGCCGCACGCTGCTGCGCCGGAACCACCGCGAGTCTCCGCCCGCCGTGCTGGCGGAGTTGGACCGGCTGGCCGCCAAGGCCCATACCGCCGGCTCGATGGAGACGCTGCTCGGCATCGAGGGCGCGGCGGCCCGCTGCTACTTCTCCGAGCTGCCGGGCATGCTCAAGAGCGACGCGCTGGCGTTCGACTTCCGGGGCAGGAACCGCCGTCCACCCCTGGACCCGGTCAACGCGATCCTCTCCTTCCTCTATTCACTCCTGATCAAGCAGGCGATGGTGACGGCGCTGGCCGTCGGGTTCGACCCGTACCTCGGCTTCTACCACCAGCCGAAGTACGGCAAGCCCGCCCTGGCGCTGGACCTGGTGGAGGAGTTCAGGCCGATCGTGGCCGACTCGGTCTGCATCGGGCTGATCAACAACGGCGAGATCGGTCCGGAGCACCTGGTGCGCCGGAGCGGGGCGGTGGCGCTCACCCAGCACGGTCGCCGCAAGGTTATCGAAGCGTACGAGCGGCGCATGGACACGCTGATCACACACCCGCTCTTCGGGTACGCCGTGAGCTACCGCCGAATTCTGGAGGTCCAGGCGCGATTGCTGGCCCGGCACCTCCTGGGCGAGCTGCGCTCGTATCCCGTGTTCAGAACGAGGTAGCCGTGCGGACCCGCTACCTCGTCTGCTACGATGTGGCGGACCCGAAGCGCCTCGAACGGACCTTCCGGAAGCTCAACGGCTTCGGCGCGCCGGTGCAGTACTCGGTGTTCGTCTGCGATCTGGCCGCGAAGGAGCGGGTACTGCTGGAGGCGGCGCTCACCGAGATCCTGAACCTGAAGGAAGACCGCGTGCTCATCATCGACCTGGGTCCGAGCGAGGGCCGAGGCCAGTCGTGCATCGCGGCTCTGGGGAGGGCCCGCGATCTACCAGGCCGCGGGGCAGTTGTGGTCTAGCGTCAGATGGGGAGGGCAGCGGCGTGCGAGAGGTCCGGACGTGAGGCGGCCACGAGGCAGCGCTCGCAGCGTCGGGCCTGGGGAAACCGCTTACCAACCGACCAGATGCCCTGCAACCGATCACCGGATGGGTCGAGTGTTCGAAATTCGCGTAGAATCGTCGAAGTCGATGCGGAACTCGTCTTCGAGAGGAGTTTCCACGACTGAAAAGTCGTGGCCCCATTGAAGCGTCCAGGCGTTCATGGGGGCGATCCCGGGCATCAAGCGTTTCCACGACTGAAAAGTCGTGGCCCCATTGAAGCGCATAGCCCACGAGCCCGCCGGGGAACCGCCGCGACGTTTCCACGACTGAAAAGTCGTGGCCCCA
>JADZDV010000364.1 GCA_020850915.1 Chloroflexota bacterium
CTGATCGCCCGCGCGCTGGCGACGCGCCCCGCACTGATCCTGCTCGACGAACCAACCGCGGGCCTCGATCTGCTCGCGCGCGAGCAGGTCCTCGCGACGGTGCAAGCGCTGTTCGAAACGGGAAACGGCAGAGGCACCCGTCCGACCGTCATCCTCATCACCCATCACGTGGAGGAACTCCCCCCGGCCACGTCGCGCATCCTGCTCTTGAGCGACGGGCGTATCGCGAGCGAGGGAGCGCCGAGCCAGGTTCTGCGGGCCGAAGTGCTGGCACGCGTCTACGGATGTGCCGTCGAAGTACGCGAAGTGGCGGGGCGGTATTACCGTGTCCGTTCCGCCAACCGCACGTCGGGGTTGGCGGGGGGCGAGGGGAGATGGCGATGGGTCAGGGATGAGGCGGCGGAGAGAGTGGTTCGCGGGAGTCGTCCTGTTTCCACACGTCCGGCAGGAACTGCTCCAGGTCGCTCAGCTTCGTCTGGCCGATCGTGGCCAGCACGCTGGTGAGGTACTTCTGCGGATCGACGCCGTGCCGCTCGGCGGAGGCGATCAGCGTCCACAGGCGGGCGTGACTCGCTCCGGCTTCATCGTGACCGGCGAACAGCCAGTTCTTGCGGCCGATGGCCACGCGCTTGAGGGCCCGCTCGGCGGCGTTGTTGTCGATGTTCAGATAGCCCTGCTCGACGTAACGATTGAGGGCCTCCCACTGGTTGAGCGTGTAAGTGATCGCCGCGGCCATCGGGCTTCGGGGCAGCACGAGCTGTTGCTCGGCATCGAGCCACGCCTTGATCTTCGCCAGGATGGGCACGCTCCGGCTCTGCCGCAACTGGCGACGCGCGTCGTGATCCATCGACCTGGCCTGGTCCTCGACCGCGTAGAGCTGGCGGACCAGCTCCAGCATCTCGGCGCTGCGGCGGCCGTCGGTGTCCCTGGCGTCGAAGAACTTGCGTCGCGCGTGGGCCCAGCAGGCCACCTCGATGACGTCTCCCTTGTGGTAGATGCCGTCGTAGCCACCATACGCATCGGCCTGGAGATAGCCTTTATAGTCGTCGAGGAAGCGTTGTGGCCCGGCGCGGGTCCGGTCGGGCGTATAGGCATAGGCAACGTAGGGGTTGGACTCGTCCCCGATATAGGTCCAGATCCGTCCCGACTTGCACTGGCCCTTGACCGCTTCATCCTGCACCGGCACGCGGGTCTCGTCGGTGTGGATCACCTGGCTCTGCTTCACCCGACCGGTCATCAGGTCGATCAGCGGCTTGACCAACTCACTGGCCGCCAGCATCCAGGCGCACATCGTGCTGCGGGCGATCTCCACGCCATGACGAGCGAAGATCCTCTCCAGGCGGTACAGGGGCAGATGATCGCCCAGCTTCGAGGTGATCACACAGGCCAGCAGGCCCGGACCCGGCAATCCCTTCTCGATCGGCTGCGCGGGCTTGGCGGCCATCTCGATCTGCGACGAGCAGTCGCACTTGAGGCAGTCTCGCCCGCACTTGGCGCAGGCGTACTTGCGGCGCACGTGCCTGAGCACCTTCAGGCTCGCCGGCACGTACTCCAGTTGCTCGCTGATCTCGCTGCCGATGCAGACCCGCTGCTCGCCGCAGCAGGGACAGGTCTTCTGCTGGTCGCTCAGGTCGTGGACGATCTCGATCCGCGGCAGGTGCCCGGGCAGCCTGCCCCGGCCGTGCTTGTGATGATTGATGCGGCGCGTGGCCAGCTTCTGACCCGATTCGGCCTCGACGACCCTGGGATCGACCGGAACCTGATCCGCCACCGCGATGCCGAAGATCAGCAGTTGCCGCGGGTCGAACTTCTCCGACCTGGGGCCATAGAAGCGGCGCAGGATCGCGTCCAGCTCCGCCTTATGCTGGAGCGTCATCGCCTCGATCCGCTCGGCCGCCTCATGCTTGATCTGCGCGATGGTCGTGTCGCGCTGCGCGATGATGCGCTTCAGCAGCGCCGGATCGTCGGGGAGATCGAGGACAGAGGTGGCATCATCCATGACGCATCGTCGAGGGGTTGTCCCGCGACGATGAATGATTCGCGATGTCCACCTGCATCCCGCTCAGCAACTTCATTAATTGCCCGCTTTCGATGGCGAGCGTCTTTTCGCCGGATGAGGGGAATTGGAATGTTCCCCGTTCCAGCCGCTTGTAGAAGATCGCGTAGCCGTCCTGGTCCCACCACAGGATCTTCACCCGCTGGCTGGTGCGGTTGCGGAAGACGAACAGGTGCCCGCTCATCGGATCCTGGGCCAGGATCGTCCGCACGTGCTCGGCCAGGGCGTCGAAGCTCCGCCGCATGTCCAGCGGCCCGGTCGCCAGCCAGATCCGCACGCCACTCGTGCGGATCACTGCGCCGCCTCCAGCTCGCGAATCAGCAAGGCAAGCTGGCCCGCCGGCATCGAACCCGGCAGCACCAGCTCACGTCCGCCGCCCAGACGAAGGCAGATCGGTTCGGCCCCGCCTGCCGCGGGCGGCCCGCACGCCGCTCGATCCACGACCACCTCGGCAAACTCCAGCCGCCTGGCCCGGCGGCGTCGCCGCTTCATGGCCGACGAAGGACACAGTCCCAGCCGCGACCGCCACTGATAGAACGATTGCTCATGACAGCCGTTGGCCCTGCACCAGGCCCGAATCGATTGTCCGCCGGCCTGCTGCGCGACGATCCGCCGCCGCCAGGCCTCCGCCCGCTCCTTGACCGCTGTTTCCATGCGACACCTCCGACTGTGCCGCATGATGCCAACTCCCTTCCTCGCCCCGAAGCTGCGGTTCGCGGAACGCACACGGAACTCTCAGCGCTGGCCGGGCGGGCCGAGCGGATGATCGAAGGCCGCGACATCAAGCTGCACGCTCACTTCGAGCCGCTGGCCGGCGTGCCGGCGGACATCGACCTGACCGCCGCCACCGACAGCGAGATCCAGAACCTGATGCGCCGCCTGCTGCCGGACCGCGTGTACGTCAAGGACCGCGGCTACGCCTGTTTCCGCCTGTTCCAGGGGATCATCGACATCGGCTCACACCTGGTCTGCCGCATCCGCGACAACAGCGTCTACCAGGTGGTCGAGGAGCGTACGCTCACCGATGAAACGCGGGCCGCGGGCATCCTCGGCGATCAGATCGTCTGGCTGGGCTGCGACGGCAAACGCGGCGAGCTGAAGCAGCCGCTGCGGGTGATCCGCCTCGCCTGCACGCCGCATCGCAAACGCGGCAAGACCGGCCGCGGCGGGCCCGAGCAGGGCGAGTGCCTGCTGGTCGCCACCGATCTGCTGGACCTGTCCGCGGAGGTGATCGCGCTGATCTATCGCTTACGCTGGACGGTGGAACTGTTCTTTCGCTTCTTCAAGCACATCCTGGGCTGTCGGCATCTGCTGAGCCATCGGGCCAACGGGATCCGTATCCAGGTCTACCTGGCGATCATCGTCTGCACGCTCATCGCCTTGTGGACGGGAAAGAAGCCGACGCTGCGGACGCTGGAGATGATTCGGTTCTACTTCATCGGCTGGGCCGAAACCGACGAGCTGGAGACACATATCGCCGAACTGCAAAATCTGAATGACTGAGCACGCCGGCTCCAGAACCCGCTGCCACGCGTGCCCGTCAACGCTGCGCGCTCATCAACCTCCGCCCGCTGCCGACGACTGTTCGCTCCAGCCCCATCCCGCGAGGATTCTCCCTGTCCGCTTCACCCTCGGCTCCACCACCCCGCAGCAATCCGCGGGCCGAACAGGATTGGGACATCACTGATATTATATCAGTGATGTCCCCGTTTTTCGTGGACAGCCAACCGGCTCATCTCTGATAAATCGGCAACAACCGGTACGGCACGCTCAGCGTCAGCACCGTCATGCTCGTCGCATACGCACGCGAGGTTTCATGCGGCGGCACCGGCGGCCAGCCGCCATCCGGCATTTGGGTGGTGAGCAGGAGTTGATGCGTCGTGCGCC
>JADZDV010000365.1 GCA_020850915.1 Chloroflexota bacterium
TGACGAAGTTCAGCCGCTGACGCCTGGCGAGGTCTACGGGGTGGACGTGGAGATCTGGCCGACCTGTATTGTGGTACCGGCGGGATACCGGGTTGCGCTAACCATCCGGGGCAAGGACTACGAGTACGAGGGCGAGCTGAGCGAGTTCGCCAGGGACTTCTGCATGGCCAGCAAGGGCGTGGGCCTGTTCCGCCACGACAACGCGCTGAATCAGCCGCCTGAGATCTTCGACAACCGAGTGACTCTTCATACGGGGGGCGGGCACGACGCCTACTTGCTGCTGCCGGTCATCCCCTGGCTCCGGGAGCCTGAGCGTCTGACCGCCGCGGACGCCGGCCGACTCCGCCTCTCCGTTTGCGCCGCGATACGGGCACAGTGTTTGCAACATAGCCGGGCCCCCCGACATTCTGCTACACGCTGGCCTGAGGTGCTCTTCACGGTGTCGTTCGCGGGCGCGATATTCGACGTTGACGGTGTCCTGGTTGCCTCGCCGCACGAGCGGGCCTGGCAGGAGGCGCTCAACCGGCTGATGGCGACCGAGTGGCGAGACCTCGCCGCGCGGATTGAGTACCGACCGGAGCGGTTCACCACCGCGGTCTACCAGGAGGTCCTGGCCGGCAAGCCGCGCCAGAGCGGTGCGCGCGCGGCTCTGGAGTACTTTGGCGTCCCAGACGCCGCGCGCCGCGCGGGGGAGTATGGCGAGCGCAAACAGCAGTTGCTGCTGGAACTGATCGACGCCGGAGAGTTCGCCGCCTTTCCCGACGCGCTGAGGATAGTGCATGCGCTCCGGGCACGCGGGGTGCGCCTGGGCGTTGCCTCCTCGTCGAAGAACGCCAACCAGCTCATGGCGCTGATTCGGCTCGACGATGACAGGGCGAAAGAGGGTCTCGCTCAGGCCGCGGCGCGCGCCGGCATGACCTTGCTGGAAGCGTTTGACGCGAACGTCTGCGGCCGGGATTTCCCACGCGGCAAGCCGGACCCGGCGATCTTCCTGGCGGCGGCCGAAGAGCTGCGTCTCGCTCCGTCGAGCTGCTTCGTCGTCGAAGACGCGCCGTCGGGAGTCCAGGCGGCGAAGGCGGGCGGGATGGCCGCGCTGGGCGTTGCCCGCCTGGGCGACGAGGCGCTGCTGGCCGAGGCCGGAGCCGATCTCGTCGTTCGAACACTCGACGAGGTGTGGCTGGACGGGCTTGCCCATCATCAGTTGAGGCGTAGAGCGGCAGCGACGTCGTAGCGGTGGCGGCGTCTCGCGGGAAGCAGGTGGACGGGTATCGATCTCTCCGCGTCGGAACGCCGCGGAGGGCCGTGCTGTGAACAGCTTGGAGAGCGCATGGGTCAGCGAGAGGGGTCTCAGCAGGTCACAGGGCCGCGAGCGCGCGGACGTGCGCTTGAGAAGGCGCTCGGTACGACGAGCGGGGCGGGCTGGACGCTCCACCAGCGGGGCTACGATCCGCTGCGCGAGCACGCGGCGGAGTCGAGATTTGCCATCAGCAATGGCTATCTCGGCGTGCGCGCCGCCAGAGCCGCCAGCCGAGGTCCAGCCTGGATCTCCTGGCTGCATTCGCTCGGTTGGGCGTCGTGGCCGCGCACATTCGTGGCCGGCCTGTTCGACACTCCCGAGAGCCAGCCGCGCGTCTCGGTCCTCGTCCCGGCGCCGGACTGGCTTCGGCTGCGACTGATCGTCGGCGGTGAGGCGCTCTCGGTCCATACTGGAGAGCTCATCCTGCATACCCGCGGCCTGGACTTCAAGCGGGGCTTACTCGTCAACGAGTGGCGCCAGAAGACCGAGCACGGGGTGGTCATCCGCATGCGGCTCCTGAGGCTGGTCTCGCTCGCGGATCGTGCCATCGGCGTGCAGCTTGCCCACTTCGAGGTGGACCGTGCCGTTGAGGTGACGCTCGAGCCTCGCCTCGACGCCACGGTCGGCGGCCTGGAGCCGGTCCGGGTTGAGGCGCGGCTGGGGCTCTGGCGGACGGCCCATCAGCGTCGCTACCTCGCCATGGCCAGCAGCTCAGGTCTCACGGTGAATGGCGACCAGCTTCGTCCGCGGATTGGCGGCTGGCTCAACCGGTCCTGGACCTGGAACGCCGAGTCCGGCAAGGCAGCCTCGTTCTGGCGCCTGGTCGGCGTTGCGAGCGGAGATGAGCCAGACACTCCAGCCCGCGCTGCCCGCGCGGCGCTCGACCGCGGGCAGCGTGCTGGCTGGCAGCGGGTCCTCGCCGCCCACGAGGCGGCCTGGGCGGAGCGCTGGACCCACAGCGATGTCGTGGTGGACGGCAGCGAAGGAGACCAGGTTGCTCTGCGCTTTGCCCTGTACCACCTCATCAGCGCCGCGAACCCGGAGAACGAGCGCGTCTCCATCGGTGCCCGCGCGCTCACCGGCGAAGCGTACCTCGGCCACGTCTTCTGGGACACGGAGATCTTCGCGCTGCCGTTCTACACCTTCACCTGGCCTGAGGCGGCGCGCACGCTCCTGATGTATCGCTACCACACGCTGCCAGCGGCCCGCGACAAGGCGCGACGCTTCGGCTATCGCGGAGCCCTGTACGCCTGGGAGTCCGCCGACACAGGCGAGGAGGTCACGCCGGAGCGCATCGCCCTGCCGGACGGCCGGGTCATCCACGTACTGTGCGGCCTCCAGGAGCAGCACATCAGCTCCGACGTGGCCTACGCCGTCTGGCAGTACTGGCAGGTGACTGGCGACGAACGGTTCCTGACCCAGGCTGGAGCGGAGATCATCCTCGAGACCGCGCGCTTCTGGGCCAGCCGGGTGGCGTTGGGCCCGGACGATCGCTACCACATCGCCCGCGTCATCGGTCCCGACGAGTACCACGAGGGGATTGACGACAACGCATACACTAACGTCATGGCACAGTGGACCCTGGAGCGGGGGCTCGACGTCGCGGCTCTCCTGCGTGACCGCTGGCCGGAGCGCTGGACGGAGCTCTGTCAGCAGATCGCCCTCTCCGACGCGGAGCTCGAGGAGTGGCGAGAAGTGGCGAGCCGCATGTACACCGGGCTCGATCCAGAGACCGGCCTCTTCGAGCAGTTCGCCGGCTATTTCGGGCTGGAGGAGGTGGACCTCTCCCAGTTCGAGGGTCGCGGTGTCGCCATGGACGTGCTGCTCGGCCAGGAGCGAACGCGACGCAGCCAGGTGATCAAGCAAGCCGACACCGTCATGCTGCTCGCTCTCCTGTCGGATCGTTTCCCGCGCGAGGTCCATGACGCCAACTACACTTACTACGAGCCGCGCTGCTCGCACGGCAGCTCTCTCAGTCGCGCCGTGCATGCGCTCGTGGCGGCTCGTCTCGGACGCCTTCGCTTGGCAGCGGCGCACTTCCGCGCGGCTGCATCGATCGATCTCGAGGACTCGACCGGCAGCAGCTCCGGCGGCGTGCACATCGCGACACAGGGTGGCCTGTGGCAGGCGGCCGTCCTCGGCTTCGCCGGGCTCACCGTGCGCGAGGATGGGCTACGCCTCGATCCACACCTGCCGGAAAGCTGGCGCGCTTTGCGCTTCCGGGTGCAGTACCGCGGGAGCGAGGTCCA
>JADZDV010000366.1 GCA_020850915.1 Chloroflexota bacterium
CACGTCGCTGTCTGCGCGAGACGCCAAACGCGCCCCATCCGACGGACTGGCCGCTCTACCGCTGTGCGATGCCGCGCTCGCCGGCCCGGCCGTTGCCTCCGCACAGGTGGTCAGTCTCGGATGACAATGACCGGCCGGCGCGCTCGCGGGCGACGGCGCCGCGTCCTCGCACACCTCGGGACAGACCCAGCGCCAGGGCTCTGGAGCTCGCCAGACCGGCCAGGCGTTGCGCGATGGCTGGCCTGGGCCCAGCCGAACGATCACGTGAGCGGCGCACCACCGCCATGCCGGACCAGCGTTCAAGCCCCAGCGCGTGAGCCGCCTCGAACGCGAGTGCGCCGGTGACCGGATATAATTCGCATTATATCCGGCTTGAACGTGCAGGGCCGTGCCCGGCCGCTCCGGGTGGTCCCGTCCTCTGGAGCGGCCTGATGCCCCGCCGTCGTTGCTCCCTCTCTGGCTCTTCGCGCACCCTGACCGCGGCGCTGTTCCTGGCCGGCCTGGCGCTGCTAACGCTCCTGGCCGTGGCCCGATTCGTGCACCGGCCGCGACCGTGGCCCGTCGAACTGTTGGACACGTTCGCGTTCTACGCGTTCTCGCCGCTGCTGGGAGTGAGCCTGGTCGCGATCGTCCGGCGGTCGAGACTGCTCCTGGCGCAGGCGCTGGTCGCGGGTGTCTTCTTCGGCCAGCAGTTCGGCTGGCTCTTCCTGCCGCGCGTCGTCCAAGCGGAGCCGTCCTCGACGCAGATTCGCATTCTGACGAGCAACGTCCTCTGGCGCAGCACGGACGCCGCGCCGCTGGCCAGCGTGATCGAGTCCACCAGCCCGGACGTCGTCGTCCTTCAGGAGCTGACCGGCGAGTTCGCCGACGAACTGGCGCAGCGGCTCGCCAGCACCTGTCCCCACCGCGCCATCTCCTCACTGGACGATCGTAACGACGGCCGCTGCGTCTTCAGTCGACTGCCGATCTCCCGCGCCCGCGCCTTCCGCTTCTCCCGGCAGGGCAACGAGCAGCAGCAATTGCAACTGATGGTGAACGGCCGGTCGGTGGCGCTCTTCAACGTCCACCTGGAATCACCCCGTCTGCGCGTCGAGAACCCGCCAGGCCCCGTCCCGCGCATGTTGACCGACTTGGCCACGGGCCCTCGCGACCGCGACCTCGCGCAGTTGGTCTCCCGTGTCCGCGAGGTCTCCACGCCGTACGTCCTGGCCGGCGATCTCAACCTCGCGGCCGGCAGCCGGCCGTACCGGTCCTTTCCGATGGACTGGCGGGACACCTTCGCCGAACGCGGCTGGGGCCTCGGCCACACCTTTCCAATGAGCCGCGCGCGCTTCACCGGCGCCGTCGCACTCCCGTTCCCCGCCGTGCGCATCGACTCTGGTCTGTCAAGTCACGCCGTGGTGCCGGTCAGCGCGCGGGTGCTCCCGAACGACGGCTCAGACCATCTGTCGCTGCT
This sequence comes from Chloroflexota bacterium, assembly GCA_020850915.1. Next base: position 1,457 of record JADZDV010000366.1, read on the forward strand.
CGCGGAGCTGCGCCTCTCCCACTCGTGGGTCACGCCGCCGCTTAGGACCGCGGTCGATCCAAGTCCGGAGCTACTCCGCTCAGTTGCCGTGTGCCCCGCTCGCGGTGGGAGGCGATTGTGAGCTCATCCCTCGGGCGCCAGGTCTCCCCGCGCTCGTGGTCCGGGCGCTACGGGTAGATCCCCCGCGTGATCGTCGCTTCAGCCACCCGGCCGACGGCGAGCATGTAGGCGGCCATGCGCAGGTCCACATCGTGCTCCCGGGCGGTCCGCTCGGTATCGTCGAACGCCCGGCTCATGATCCGCTTCAGCCGCGCGTTGATCTCCTCGATCGTCCAGAAGAACTCCTCGCGATCCTGGACCCACTCGAAGTAGCTGACGGTGACCCCGCCCGCATTGCACAGGATGTCCGGGACGACCAGCACGCCCCGGTCGTGCAGGATGCGATCGGCGGCAGGCGTCGTCGGGCCGTTGGCCGCCTCGGCAATCAGTCTCGCCCGAATCCTTCCGGCGTTCCGCTCCGTGATCATCCCTTCCAACGCCGCTGGCACCAGCACCTCGCAGTCGACTTCCAGCAGCTCCTCGTTCGTGATCCTCGTCGTGCGCGGCGTGCCGACGACGCTCCCTGTCTCTTGCTTGTGCCGCCGAGCCAGCAACGGATCGATGCCGTCCGCGCGATAGGCTCCGCCCGCGGAGTCGCTCACCGCGACGACCGTGCAGCCCAGCTCCGCCAGGAGCCTGGCGCAGGCCTCGCCCACGTTACCGAATCCCTGGACAGCCACCCGTGCCGTCTCGAGGTCGATCTGCGCCGCGCGAGCCGCCTCCTGGATGCAGTACACCGCGCCCCGGCCCGTCGCCTCCACGCGCCCTTCCGACCCGCCGATCAGCACCGGCTTGCCAGTCACCACGCCCGGCACGGAGTAACCGTGTTGCATGGAGTACGTGTCCATGATCCAGGCCATTGTCTGCGCGTTCGTGTTGACGTCTGGCGCCGGGATGTCACTGTCGGGGCCAATCAGCAGGCTGATCTCCGTCGTGTAGCGGCGAGTCATCCGCTCCAGCTCGGCGAGCGACAGCTCCTTCGGATCGCAGATGACCCCGCCCTTGGCTCCGCCGAACGGGATCTTGACCACGGCGCACTTCCAGGTCCTCAGCATCGCGAGCGCCTTCATCTCGTCCAGATCGACGGCAGGGTGGTAGCGCACGCCGCCCTTGGCCGGACCACGGTTGAGGTTGTGCTGGACCCGATAGCCGGTGAACACGCGGATCGAGCCGTCGTCCAGCTTGACTGGGAAGTGGACCGTCAGCTCGCGCTTTGGCACGCGCAGCACCTCCCGCGCGTTCTCGCTGAGGCGCAATCTGTCGGCGGCCTGATCGAATTGCTCCAGCGCCACGTCGAGCGGCTTTTCCGAAGGCCGACCGCCGCTCGCGGCCCGCCGAGCTGCTTCCGTCATCCTTCGCTCTCCGACTCGTGTGCTGCCGCCTGGCGAAACGAAAAAGCCCGCCGGCCTGGACGGCAGACAGGCAATGGGCGCGTTCAGCTGTGGTGGCGCCGCGACAGACAACATCGTCTCAGCCGGTGTCGATCGCCCGCCCGTAGGCGGCCCCGCGTCCGGATTCTAGCACGCCCCGGACCAGCCTCCCGGTCAGCATGCCCCGGACCAGCCTCCCTGTCGCGAACCTTGGTCCAACCGCCCGTCTGCTACGATTCCCGCTACGCACATCCGATGTCGGAGTTCCACATGCAGACCGCGGAGCGCCTCCAGCGCCTGCCGCCATACCTGTTCGTCACGATTCGTAACCGTATCCGGGAGGCCCGCGAGCGCGGTGTGGACGTCATCAGCCTGGGCGTTGGCGACCCCGACCAGCCGACTCCTGACCACATCATCGACGCGCTCGCCGCGGCCGCCAGAGACCCCGCCAACCACCAGTACCCGACCGACGAAGAGAAGGGCATGCTCGCCTTCCGCAAGACGGTCGCCGCCTGGTACGGCCGCCGGTTCGGCGTCAGTCCTGATCCAGAGACCGAGGTCATCGCGCTCATCGGCAGCAAGGAGGGCAACCACCACCTCTGCCTGGGCACGCTGAACCCTGGCGACGTGGCGATCCTGCCCGATCCTGGCTACCCCGCATACTTCGCCAGCGCCGTCTTCGCCGGCGCCGAGGTCTACCGCCTGCCGATTCGCCGGGAGGCTGGCTACCTGATCGAGTTCGACCGCATCCCCAAGGACGTCCTGACCCGCACGAAGCTGGTTTTCCTGAACTACCCCAATAACCCGACCGGCGCCGCGGCGGACGCCGCCTTCTACCAGCGCGCCGTCGACTTCGCCCGCGAGCACGACATCATCGTCGTCAACGACAACCCGTACAGCGAGATCTGCTTTGACGACTTCCGCCCGCCCAGCATCATGGCCGCCAGCGGCGCGAGGGAGTGCGCGGTCGAGTTCCACTCGTTCTCCAAGACCTATAACATGACCGGCTGGCGGCTCGGCATGGCGATTGGCGCCGCGCCGATCGTCGCGGCCATCTCCAAGGTCAAGGAGAACACCGACTCCGGCGTCTTCAACGCCATTCAGTTCGCCGGCATCGCCGCCCTGGAAGGGCCTCAGCAGAGCGTCCAGGGCCTCCAGGCCCTCTTTCAGCGCCGCCGCGACCTTGCCATCGACACCTTCCGCGCGATCGGTCTCGACCCGGACGTGCCCAGGGCCACCTTCTACATCTGGTCGCCCACGCCAAACGACACGCCGTCGATGGAGTTCGCCGCTCAGGTGCTCGATCGCGCGGGCGTTGTGATCACGCCGGGTATCGGCTACGGCAGCCAGGGTGAAGGCTTCTTCCGGATCTCGCTGACCGTGTCGGACGCCCGTCTGGACGAGGCGATGGATCGCATTCGCCGCGCCTTCGCCTGAGCCTGTGGCCGCGCTCACCGGCTCACAGCTCCTGGCCCGCTCCCTTCGCAACCAGGGCGCTGACACGCTCTTCTTCCTGATGGGCGGTCCGATGCTGGCCGCTGAGTCGGCCTGCATCGAAGAGGGGCTGCGCCCCATAGACGTCCGCCACGAACAAGTCGCGGCGATGATGGCCCACGCTTACGCCCGCCTGCTCCGCAAGCCGGGCGTCTGCATGGCCTGCTCCGGCCCGGGCGCAACCAACCTCGTCACGGGCATTGCCAACGCCTTCGTGGACTGCGCGCCCGTGATCGCCATCGCTGGCTCCAGTCCGCTCGGACCCGCGGGACGTGGTCTCTTCCAGGAGCTGGACCAGGTCAGCCTGTTCAAGCCGATCACCAAGTGGGCCGAGCGCGTGCTGGATGCCCGTCGCATCCCGGAGCTGGTGAGCGTCGCCTTTCGCCAGGCCCTTTCCGGTCGCCCAGGCCCGGTCTATCTCGACCTGCCTGGTGACGTGCTCTACCAGAAAGTCGACGAGGCTGAGGTGGTGTACCCGGATCCCGCTCGTTCGCGCCCAACGGGCCGCTCGGCCGGCGATCCTGCCCTCGTCCGCCGCGCGATCGAGCTGCTGGAGCGCGCCGAGCGCCCGATCCTCGTCTCGGGCAGCGGCAGCCTCTGGTCAGACGCTGGCGCTGCCCTCCAGCAGTGGGTGGACCTCACTGGCATGCCGTTCTACACCACGCCTCAGGGACGCGGCGTCGTGCCAGACGATCACGAGCTGTCGTTTCCCGCCGCTCGCTCCACCGCCTTTCGCGAGGCAGACCAGGCGCTCGTCGTCGGCACGCGCCTCAACTGGGTCGTTGGTCACCTCTCGCCACCCAGGTTTCGAGCGGACCTCAGAGTGATCCAGGTGGACGTCGAGCCGACTGAGATCGGCCGCAATCGGACGGTGGAAGTCGGCATCGTTGGCGACGCCCGTGCCGTCCTCCAGCAGCTCACGGCCGCCAGCTCCGCGGGGTTCGACCGCCGGCGCTATGCCAAGTGGCGGGACCACCTGCGC
>JADZDV010000619.1 GCA_020850915.1 Chloroflexota bacterium
CCCCCAACGCGGCTGACAGAGTGGCTCGACGCTCCGCCGTCGATTCCCCCAACGCGGCTGACAGAGTGGCTCGACGCTCCGCCGTCGATTCCCCCAACGCGGCTGCTAGCAGCCAATTCGATGGAGCTGTGCTATTGCGACGGGCGTTGGTTGTTAGAAACCGATTGTCAAGCGCTGGTGATCGATGTGGGCGGGCGGGAGCACGTGCCAGCGGCGCAGGTGCCCATGGATGTGTCAGCAATGACCCCACCGACATGGCGACTGACCTGCTCTACTCCGGTCAAGCTGACTCAATTGCGTGTGCTGCGCGATTTGTATTTGCAGGCCGCCGGTCCTAACGGCGCGGGCTTAGATCGTGCTGCGAGTTTGCAGGCTGAGGGCTACTATGTATTGGGGGACAATGTGCCAATCTCGCTCGATAGCCGCGGCGCGCTGGGCCGCATCTCCTTGACGCAAGTGCTAGGACGGGTTCTCAAATAGCTTCTCAATCGTCTCGGCAATCACGATTTGCGGAGCAACAAATCGGCGCAGCAGTTGTCCATTGGTTGTGCGAATGCAAGCTAGTGCGTGCGGGAGTTTTACATCATCGGGCTGTTCTTCGGCCTGCGGTTGGGAGTGTGTGGGCCCCTGCATGTCGTTCAGGACAATTCCCATCACTTTCAGTTGCCGATTGCCGATGGCTTCCAGCGTGAGCAATACATGATTGATCACCCCCAAGCGATTGGGGGCGACCAAGATCACTGGCAACCCCAATTGCACAGCGACGTCGAGCACGACCCAGTGTTCAGATATGGGCGATAAAGCCCCGCCAACCCCTTCGACGATAAGAAAATCGCACTTACCCTGCCACCAACGAGCTCCTTCGATCAGCTGCGACTCACAAACAGACTTTCCTTCGGCCTGTGCTGCGATGGGAGGGGCCAAGGGAGCAGTGAACGACTGCGGGCAAACGCGCTCGATGGGGAACAGGCATTGGGCCGCCCGGCGTAGCAGCACAGCGTCGCTTTGTAGCAACTCAGCCTCACCGGAGATCGATTCAGGCTGGGATACCGTATGTACAACCTGCGCAGGCTGTCGCATCCGACTCTCCCCTACGGCTGGTGAAAAACCGCTGGCGACCGGTTTGTAGACGCCGACGCGCACACCACGCTTGACCAATGCACGGGCCAGCCGACAAGCCTGAAAGGTTTTTCCAACTTCGGTATCGGTCCCTACAATA
>JADZDV010000367.1 GCA_020850915.1 Chloroflexota bacterium
GCGATGTTGACGACGTTCTCGTGCTTCAGGAGCTGCTTGATCTGGTACATCGTGACCCAGATGAAGTCGTCCGTGATCTCCAGCTCCTGGTCTTCGGGCACCCGCACCAGCATGTTGAGGTTCTTCTTCAGGTGCAGGCGGCCGCCGTCTTCGCCCTGGTAGCGGGCGAAGATCACGGAGCCGGGGCGCGGCGTCTCGAACAGCTCGGCGAACGGCGATTTCAGGCCGCCGTGGGCGCGGCGGAGGTTGCTCACGGTGGACTGGAGGGTGGGGGAGAGCTGGACCTTGCCGATGTTGCCCGGCTCGGCCTTCGCGTGGAGCAGGTAGTGGTCCACGCCGTTCCGGCGCTGGACGAGGATGCCCAGGATGCCCATCTCTGGCTGGTAGATGATCGGCTGGCTCCAGTTGGCGCTCTCGCGCTGGCTGGCGTTGCGCACGTTGATACCGATCACCCGGAAGAATTCGCCCGTCTGGTGGGAGATCGCGCCCGTCTCAGGGTCCACCCGCCAGCGCTCGAGCTGCTGCATCGGGATCTCTTCAACCTCCATCCGGCAGGCGCGACGCCGCTCCTCGAGCCATATGAGAACTTGCTCCACCCCATCCGGGTCGCTCGGGTGATGGATGCACTCCATGAAGTGATCCAGGCGAGCCTCGAGGTCCGGGGTAACCTCGTACCCCTCGTCCCGGAGTAGGGCGAGGATACGGTCCCGCGCCGAGCTCACCGGAGCGCTGCTTTCAGAACGCTGGCGACGTGGCGTATCTGGTCGTCGGCCAGGCCGGGGTAGAGGGGCAGGGACATGATCTCTCGGGCGGCCCGCTCGCTCTCCGGGAAGTCTCCCGTCTGGTAGCCGAGGAACTGGTAGCCCCGCATCTCGTGGATCGGGGTGGGGAAGTGAACGCGCGCTTCGATCCCCTCGCGGGCGAGCGCTGCCATCGCCTCGTCTCGCTTCGGCGTGCGGACGACGTAGAGGAAGTAGCAGTGGGTGGAGAACGGCTTCACCGCCGGCAGGGCGAGCGGCGCGCCGCGCAGCTCCTCGTCGTAGCGCGCGGCGATGTGCTGCCGGATCTCGACCGCGCGGTCCAGCCCCTTCAGCTTGACGAGCAGGATCGCGGCCTGGAGCTCGTCAAGTCGGGAGTTGAAGCCTTCCATCTCCGAATAGTACTGGGTCTTCATGCCGTAGAAGCGGAGCATCCGGAGCTTTTCGGCCAGCTCGCCGGAGGACGTGACGCACATCCCGCCGTCGCCGAGGCCGCCCAGCACCTTGGTAGGGTAGAAGGAGAACGCTCCGATGTCGCCCATGCTGCCCGTCATGCGCCCCTTGTAGCGCGCGCCGTGGGACTGGGCGCAGTCCTCGAGGACCGACAGGCCGTGGCGGGTGGCGATCTCCAGCAGCGGGTCCATGTCCACCGACTGGCCGTAGAGGTGGACCGGCAGGAGGACCCTGGTGCGTGGCGTGATCTGGGCTTCCACCAGCTCCACGTTCATCAGGTAGGTGTCCGGGTGGATGTCCACGAAGACCGGGCGGGCGCCGGTGGCGCGGATCGCCGAGACGGTGGGCACGGCGGTGTTGGTGACGGTCATGACCTCGTCGTCCGGGCCCACCCCCAGCGCTTTCAGGCCCAGGAAGAGGGCGTCCGTCCCGGAGTTGACGCCGATGCCGTGCTCCAGGCCGACCCAGGCGGAGAAACGCTCCTCCAGCTCACGCACCCGCTCGCCGAGGATGACCCAGCCGGACTCCAGCACCCGGCGCATGGCATCGAGGATCTCCGGCGCAAGCTCGGAATACTCCGGAAGATACGTCCAGTTTGGTATCGACACGATGCTGTCCGCTGCCTTTCGCCGGAGAGATGGTCCGCTGCGTAGGGTACCAGGCGGGGCACCAGCCCTGCGATATGCCGGGACCGGCCGGAGCGGCCGTTCGGGAGTGGTATCATAGTCCGGCGTCTTACCGCCTGAACTCTCTTGACCTCCAAGCTCGCCACGACAACCGCGCGTCCCGCGCTCTCCTGGCCGCGCGCCGTCCCGGCGGCGGCTGATATCCTCGCCTCCCTGGGCCTCTTCGCGCTCGCCGCGGCTGTGCGCTTCCAGGGGCTGCTGACCGTGCCCCGCTTCACGGACGAGCAGCTTGACACGCTCTATACGCTGCCCCTCTTCCGCCACCAGGGCCTGCCGATCGTCGGCTTCGACCCGTACAACGGGCCGCTCTACAGCTACCTGCTGGCCACCAGCCTGTGGCTCCTGGGCCCCCAGCCGGCCACGCAGCGCGTCCTGGTCGCCCTGCTGGGCTGCGGGGCCGTGCTGCTGACGTACTGGCTTGGCCGCGGTCTCTCCGGGCGGATTGGCGGGCTCGTGGGCGCCGGGCTGCTGGCGACCTGCGCGGCGCACGTGGTGGTCAACAGCCACGTTGGCTGGTCCAACGCGACGACGCCGTTCTTCACCACGCTGGCGTTCGTGGTGATCCTGCCGGCGGTGACGCGGGGAAGCGGGCCCCGGATGGCGCTTGGCGCAGGCGCGTTTGGCCTGGCGCTCCAGAGCCACCCCTCGGTGGTGGCGTTCCTGCCCGGCGTGGCGCTGGCGATCCTGATCAAGCGGCCGCGACTGGTGCTGAGCCGCTGGACGGTCCTGGGGGCGTTGCTGTTCCTGGTTGGCTACAGCCCGGTGATCGCCTACAACCTGCTGCCCTCCGGCCGCGATAGCTACCGCGAGCTGACTAGCAGCCTGCTGGCTAACTGGGGCCAGCCGGAGGACCTCGTGACCCGGCTGGGCCACGAGCAGGAGATCAACGCCGACGGGCAGAGCGGCAAGAGCGCCTACCTGACGAACTTCAGCTCGCTGGCGCTGAACCTGCCCCGCACCGCGGCGAGCCTGATCGAGCCGTGGTCCGTCTGGACGGATTACCTGCACTCGCCAGCCTTCTGGCTCTACGGCGCGGTGGTGCTGCTAGGCCTGGCCTGGCCGTCGCGGCGCGGCAATCCGCTGCCGCTGCTGGCCGGGCTGTCCTTCTTGTTCCTACTGGCGCTGATGAACGGCAAGTACGAGCCGATCTTCAACGGTCGCTACCTGATGCCGGTCCTGCCACTGGCGTTTGCCGGCTTCGGCGCACTGGCTCAGGAGCTGTGGACACGCTGGCGAGCACGCGCGCCCCGCCTGGCGCTGGCGCTCGTGGCGGCGCTCCTGGTGCTCCAGCCGCTCTGGCTGCTGAACCAGTACCTCGGCCGCAACTGGGCGGATGGTCAGATCAACCAGGATCTGATGGACGCCGCCGCGGCTCTACCGGCAAGCCGCCGCCCGGACGAGCCGATCGTCCTGGACGATGCGCTGGGCCGGCGGAACCTGGTGGCGGATGGCGACCTGCTGATGAACTTACGAGTGTTCCTGGAGTTTCAGAACGTACCGTACCGCGTGGGGCCAGTGACGCCAGGCAAGCTCGCGGACGTGCTGGGCGGCGCGCGATCGGCCGTGGTGGTCGTGGCGCAGCCGTACAACCGGGCGCTGGAGGATCGGTTCCGCTTCGTGCCGCTGTCCGATCGCACCAGCGGCCGCTTCGCCGTCTACCGGGTCCAGGTGCGCTGAGCGCGCCCGGACGCTCCATTCTGGTGCCGCGTCCGCCTATCGTTGCACGTTTGAAGCACGCAAGGGACACCCGTCGAAGAGGTGCATTGCGCGTCTGCCAGGCACGGGGTCTCGCACGGAGCAGGCTCCGCGATCGTCCGACCAGCGTGTCGTCTTGGCGCTTCTGCTAACGCCCCCGATTCGCTCTGCGCGCTTGTCTCCGCCCTCGCGAGCGAGTGTCCCGTGGGGGCTTTCGGAGAGAAGGCACCCACTCCTGTGGGGGCAGCGCTACCCATGGCTGCCCCTTCCGGTTGCGCTGGGCCGGGCGTTATTCGGGCTGGCTGGGGGGCGGTACGTCCCGGCCGGCCAGATGGGCCGTGACAGCGTCGATAATCGTCTGGTGCTCCGGGAAGCCGCCGTCGCGGTACATCGAGTGGACCAGCTTCCCGCCGACCGAGACCTCAAAGGAGCCCTCATACCAGGGGATCAGCTCGATGGCGGAGAGGCGGTGGGTAAAGGCGTTCATGAGCGCGCCGGCAAGGGCCAGGGTCATCGGCTCGTAGCCGCACTCGGCGCAGTAGGTGATGGTGACCTTGGCAGTACGCGGCGGCATGTCAGGCGCCGCGCTCGACGATGGCGCGCAGCTCCTCGATGACCGCCTTGTTGGCGAACGCCACCATCTCCGCGCGGATCTCGGCCATGGCCGCCTGGTACTTCACCCGCACGTCCTCCGGTAGCTCGGCGATGGGCGTGTCTGGCAAGCCGAACTCCGGGTGCTCGGCGGACAACGCCTTGCGCTTCTCGTCTCGGAGGGCCGTCACACAGTCTGGCCGTTCCACGAAGCGACCGATCTCGTGCATGTCGTCGTCGAAGAAGACGAAGACAGGGATGGACCGAAATCGTCCGTCCTTCAGGTACTGGTCCATGATGTCGGGATGCTGGTCGCGCAGGAAGCAGCGCAGGTTGAGCTTGCCGCTGTCCGGGGCGAGCCGACCGATGACCGGGAAGTTGGCGATGACGTCGCCGCACCAGTCTTCCCCCAGGACCAGCACGTTCAGCGGGCGTGGGAGCCCCGTGAAAGCAGCCAGGTCACCCGGGTCGACGACGACGCCGTGCTCGTTGGCCTCGAACTGCTCCTTGTTACGATTCATCTGCGCCTTGTACTCGTCATAGGTCATGCCCGACTCGAAACGCTCCCGGGTGACGGCCACAGCGTCCTCCTTCGACAGTTGGGTGGCAATTGCGGGGCAGCCACAGCGGGATGGCCACAGTGAGATGGCATTCAGACAGCCTCGCTCCCCGCGACCTCTCAACAGCAGCGAGCGGTTGCCTATTCCGGAGCCGCGAGGCGCGCTGCCAGCGGCTAAGATGAGACACCGTCATGAGCGGGGTGGACGGGCGGGAGTTCCGCGCGATGATCCAGGCGAGGCTGCCGGCCGCTCCATCCCCAAACGAACGCGGGGAGGCCGCCACGGACGGTCTCCCCGCTGGCCTCTTCTTCAGTTGGTGGCCCGCGGCTCTCGGACCGGGGGTCTTGCTTGCAGTGCTGGGCCGCGCCTACTGCGCCGACCCGCTCGACCATGCCCGCCTACGCGCCGCTTCGGTCTGCCTCTGGCTCAATCAATCTGGAGCACCCCCAGCACCAGGTGGACCGCTCGCTTTTGAACGCCTGGCATTGGACAGATCCACCTTTCGATCTCTCTTGGACCCTCTTGAGCTTGCGCTGGTTCGTACTGGTTCTGTTCGCTCTGGGACCCTCTCCCTGACAGCCACAGCATACGGCGCCCGCGCACGGCGCGCATCTGACACTCGTCCCGAGATGAGCGAGGCCTTTGTCCTCCGCCGGGCATCGACCCGACGCCTCCATCGCCTGGCGGTGCTCGCGCCAGCCGCCGTATGCCGAGATGTCGCGGAGGCGCCCCTCCGCCAGCCCATCTGCTGCCAGACTTCGTCCGGCAGGTGGCACAGCTCGCCGGGCACGGAGATGCCGTCCCCCAGCGGCCTTCCAGTCGGGGTGGCCGATGGAGACGGCGGACGGAAACGGATTGAGGGGGAGGACCCGACTGGCGCGCCGACGCCGTCGGCCATCAGGGTCTTGCGGGTTGTCCTTGTCCCCCACTGCCCGCGGAGTCCGCCACCGCCGTGTCCAGCGTCAGCGTGGGGAGCGGTTCGACCGGCCCTACCAGCTCGGAGCGACACGGGATGAAGCCGACCTGTGGGCCGTTGCCGTGCGTCACCACCACCCGTCACCCATCCGGCCGCTCTTCACGCCAAGCTGCTCTCCCAGCACGCGCAGACCCGCTTCGAAGACGGCCAGCGGCGCCCGCGCGATGCCGGCCCCGATCTGGCCGATGCCCGGTTCGCGGTGGGCGATGCCGGTGTTGATCACTGGCTGCGTGCCGCTCTCCACCACCCGCCGCGCATCGATCGCCTGCGGAATGCCCGCGAAGCCCAGCGCCGGCAGGGCAAAGTCCGCGTTGCGTGCCAGGGTGATCCCGTACATGGTCCGCGTGTAGGTCAGCGCGTCCTCCGCCGTCCCGCCCACGAAGCGCACGATCGCCGGCGCCGCCGCCATGGCGAAGCCGCCGATGCCGAACGTCTCGGTGATCGCGCTGTCGCCCAGGTCCGGGTTGGCGTCCTCCGGGCCGTAGCCGGGGAAGAACAGCCCGTGTGGCACCTCGGCCGGCGCGGTGAACCACTGCTCGCCCGTCCCACTGAGCCGCAGGCCGAACTCCACGCCGTTGCGGGCCATCGCCGTCACGATCGTCGAGCCCTCGACTCCATGGGCCGCGTCCAGCGACGCCTTGCAGGCGGCCATGGAGAGGTTCAGGTAGAAGTGGTTGTTCCCTTCCAGGAACTCCAGCGCCGCCGCCGCGACCGCCGTCTCGGCCGTTCGCACCAGCGCTGGCGCCACGAGCCGCGCGAGCAGCGCCGTCGAAGCCACGTTGCGGTTGTGGCACTCGTCGCCCATCTGGAGCGCCTGGGCGGTCAGGTTCTTCAGGTCCACGCCCTCCAGCGCCCGCACGGCAGCCCCAAGCGCTGGCCCGAGCTGCCCGGCGAACCAGCGCAGCCGGTCCAGCACCTCCGCGCTGTAGGCGCCAAAGCGCAGCACCTTGCCGAGCCCCTCGTTCATCGTCGCGAACGCGGTGTTCCCAGCGGATCCGTTCTCGACCACCAGCACCGGCATGGACGGCGACAGGATGCCCGCCATCGGTCCGACGGCGCCGTGGTGGTGGCAAGGCGCGAAGGCGACCTCGCCGCGCTCCGCCATGGCGACCGCCTCGTCCGGCGAGTCCGTCCAGCCCTCGAACAGCATCGCCCCGATGGCCGCGCCGCGCGCCGGGCCGCACATGCGCTCCCAGGCGATTGGCGGCCCGGCGTGCAGCAGCATCCGTTCGCGCAGGCCGGGCACCACCTCGTGCGCCGGCCGAATGTCCACCAGCCGCGGCCGGGCTGCCTGCAAGCGCACCAGCGCCGCGGCGTTCGCGGCCTGCACGCGCGCGCCGACAGGGTCGTCCGGATCGTCTTCGAGCCGCGCCACCAGCAGGCCCAGCGCTCGGTCGCCAGCCGCCGGCGGCCGCCAGTCGAGCTGGAGCACCTCGGCGCCCTGCGCGCGCGGAGCCGCCGCGAACTCTCTCACCCCGACGTTCAGCGCCTTCATGCCGCCCGGGAAGATCGCTCCGCTCATAGCCGGTCACCCTCGGCGCCCGGGGAGGTGTTGCCGTCGTGCTGCCCGCCCTCGTTGACGATCCACGCCGCCAGTCGCGCCGCCCGCGCGTTGCTGGACGCCAGGATGACGCCCACCTGCTGAAGGCGCTCCTCCTGCCGCGTCAGCCCCTGGGGGTCGGCTTCCGTTCCGCAGACGGACGCCACCAGCAGCAGGGAGCGCCCCTCCGCCGCGGCCACCTGGCGCGCCTCCCGCAGCACGGGCACCAGGGCGCTGGCGGGATCCGGGTGGCTGCCGTAGCCGAGGACGACGTCAAACAGGATGACCGCCGTCGCGGGATCTCTCGCGGCGTCCAGGATGAGCTCGTTCCGCGACCGGTAGTCGATCATCGGATGCGGCCGCCCCGCGGTGTACTGGTCGTCGCCCAGGTCGACGACGCTGTGCCCGGGCGTCTGGTCCGCCACGAGCTGACTGAGGAGCAGGCTGGCCTCCTGGCTCAGCGTGCCGCCACTGTACAGCCCACGAAGGCGCCGCTGGCCGGGCCCCAGCCGCCGCGACTCAGCGCTCGCCAGCGTGGCCAGCTCCGGATCGACCTGCTCATTCCCCACCGTCACCAGGCGCGCCGCCTCCCTGGGCACCAGTCCCCGGGCCAGCTCCACGGCGATCTGCGCTGCCTCCTCCAGCGTCGTGGCGGGGATGGCGCCGTACTCTGAGACGATGCCAGGATCGCCACCCAGGAAGCAGGTGACGATCGGCTGACCCACCTCCCGTCCCACTGCGAGCACCGCCCGCGTTACGGACTCCGCCGGCGGCTTTGAGATCAGCACCTGCACGCTCGTCTCAGGATCGTCACCAAGCCGCCGAATGCCAGCGCTCATCATCAGTCCGCCGATCTGCTCGTTCAGGTCGCGGCCGCCCACTCCGATGACCTGGGAGACACCTTCACCCAGCCGGTCGATCAGGCAGCTCACCTGCTGCAGCCCCGTGCCTGACGCGCCCACCAGGCCGATCCGTCCGCGCCGAACGGCGTTTGCGAAACCCACCGGAACGCCATCCAGGATCGCGGTGCCGCAGTCCGGCCCCATCACGAGCAGGCCCTTCCGCTGGGCCAGCTTCTTGAGCTCGCGCTCGTCGGACCCCGGCACATTGTCGCTGAAGAGGAACACGTGCAGGCCCCGTTTGAGCGCCTTGAGCGCCTCCGCTGTCGCGTACGCGCCCGGGGTGGAGATGACCGCCAGGTTGGCGCCTGGCAGCTCGGAGACCGCCTCGCCGATCGTCCGTGGAGCCGCGCGCTCGATCGCTCCCCTACTGGCCCCGGTCACCGCCTGGCCTGCCAGCAAGCCGATCGCCTCGTCGAGCGCCGCCTCGGCCGCGTCTTCTGAGCTGGCGCGCACCGCGACGATCAGGTCATTGGGCCGCGCCTCCGCGGCCGGACCATCGAGCATCCCCGCCTGACGCAGCACCTCCAGGTTGGCCGGCGTGCCCATCAGCAGCGCAGCGGTCGTCACGTCCGGCGACGTCTCGAGCTGCGCGGCGACCCGCATCAGTTCGACGGAATCGCGGTACGTCCCGCGCTGGACGCGACTTCGAATCGCGAGATCCACCTACCAGCCCTCCCACCCGAGGGGTGGAGCGTACGCTCTTCTCTCCCTCGTGTCGTCCCTAAACGTCACGAGATTCAGCCCGGCCTACCATGTACCGCCTGGCCAACAATTCGTCGCCGGCTCGCCCGGCGCCACGGATGCGCCTCGAGGTCGAGAGGCGCCTGTAACGCCCACCGCCCGGCTCTGCCGGTGATGCCGCCCTGTAGCGCCGCCATGTCAGGCGTGCTCTCCGGTCGCTGGATACCGCACGCTGTAGCTCGGCGGACGGGCTAGCTTCTCCAGCGCCGTGTCGATCATCCGCCGAAACAC
>JADZDV010000368.1 GCA_020850915.1 Chloroflexota bacterium
GCGGCGGCCCGCCTGATCCGCAGGTTGCGCGGCAACCGACCGTGCTGATTGACAGCGGCGTCAAAAAAAGAGAGCTGGGAGCGTTGCCACCCCCAGCTCTTCACCGCCTAGCTCTTGGCCGGTCGGTACTTGCAGTAGGTACCGTCCGCGTCCTTGTACGGACAGGCCCAGTACGTCTGGCCCTTCTTGAACCTGCTGGGGCGCAGCACCATCGGGATCTGGTGATCTCCGCAGTAGGGAGCGTTGCTCTGGCCGTCGTCCTGTTTCTCAGGATCGGTTGCGGCCCGCTCGATCACTACGTCTTTGAATCCGCGGCGCACGAACTCCAGGGTCGTGTCGCTGAGGCGTAAGTCGCTCCATTGAGCGATCACGACGTGCTTGCCGTTGACCGAGAGGATCAACTCATAGCTGGTTGTTTCTGCCATCTGTCTCACCTGCCTTTCTGCAGCGCTCTGGCTGCACCAGAAGACACCCGCTCCCCTGCCGAAGCAGGTCCAGGGCAAGCGAGCGTAAGCGACAGCGTGAGGGAGCGCCGTTCATCGCAGCGCAGCGGAGACCCTTGACCTTCGCTGAGGAGGGGGGCTCCACCATGAGAAAGCAGACAGAGCAGTTCCGTTGTTTCCGAGCTATGATCAAGTCGTGAAAAAGCCCGGACTCGTTAAGAACTTAGGGCTCTTCGGCGCTGGTGCTGGCATCGTCCTTTCGCCCATCTCCATTTGGCTGGACATGGCCCAGCTCGCATCCATGGGTCTCCCAACATACTCGTGGGCAGCGCTCGGCCTTGTCACCATGCTATCCGGGGGTGGCTACACGATCTACCGCCAAGAACGGGAGAAGCAGGCGTTAGCTCGGAGAGTGCAAGGACTCGTCGCTGACCGAGCGTCGCTTGAGATCGTTCACCAGCGAGTGTTTCCCATGTGGTGGCCGGAGCGGCGCTGGCATCGGATCGGCGTTCAAAACACCGGCGAGGTCCTTGCTACGAACGTGGAAGTAAAGCTTCTCGAGATGAGACCGGTCAGCCCTTTGCCGGAGAACGTCCTTCCTGCTCGCCTGATCCGCAAAGACGGTGGGACCGCGAATTGTACCGTGAACCCGGGATCGACGGAGTTCTTTGACGTCGTCTCAGACGAGTCCATCTCCTCGGAGAGCGATGTGATCGGCTTCGTAACGTCAAGGGGCCCGAGGACGCTGGCCCTCTGGACAGAGCCTTATCCAGGCCAGCAGTTTCAGCTCGACCCGAACGTAGACTACGAGCTCGTTATAGTCGTCACCGCGGCAAACGCGCTGAAGCCTGACACGAGGATCTTCCGCCTGCGCCACCCCGAGGGGAACCAGCTGGAATTCTCTTTGCTGGGAATAGAAGCCCTCTCCGTTCGGTGAGTTGGTGACGGCGCATCAGGCAGACGGTTGCCAAGCTAGAGGCGTTCCGGCGCAGTGATCTGCCGCGCTCGATGAGACGCAGCGTGCCCGACTGTCGTCTATACCCGCGACGTGTCACAGCGGTATGATGGTCGCGCCCAGCTAGACAGCCCCGCCCACCAACATTCAGCCCGGGACCGAACCGATGGACGAGCACTACGACCTCTTTATTTCGTACTCCAGCCGGAACAGTAGGTTCGTTCGGCGCCTGGCCGAGGATCTTCAAGGTAGCGGGCTTTCAGTCTGGCTTGACGCACTGGAATTGGAGGTGGGCGACCAGTTCCGGCGCAAGATCGAAGATGGTATCAGCCACAGCCGTTATTTCTGCCTGGTGGTCTCAGAGCCGGCGATGAAGTCCTATTACGTTCGCCGGATGGAGCTTGAGGCAGCCTTCACCATTATGAGCCGCGACCATCGAGAATCATTCATTCTCCCAATCATTTACCAGCAGCCAAAAGAACCTCCTCCGCCGATGCTAGCCGGGCTACAACATTTGAAATTTACTAACCCGAAGAGATATCCTGAAAATGTGAGAAGAATTGTTCGTAAGATTACAGAGACCAGAGAGAATTTTACCGGCGCACGCATCTTCAAGAATATAAAGATATCGTCCCACGGATTTATATCAGGCATTGGTCCGGCTAGTCAGTTACCATATACCGGTGATAGTGTTCGAGTAATTTACGAGAAGGGACTGATTGTGAAGGTTGAGACATACTCAGACGGTCGAATCACAGGATTCAAGATGTTCGAGCACGATGACCGAGGGCGCGTGTATACAAACTCACTCTATCGCAACGATCAGTACGTCGATACCTGGCAGTACGAGTACGAGCCCAGCACTGGGAGAAGAAAGAGAAAGATCGTCTACCAACGGGGTGGGCCTGTCTTTGCCGAAATAGACTATGACGAGAAGAATCAGCAGATTGAGGAGCGTATCGCCCTTGAGCACGTTCCAAGCGGCTATACATTCGGCTTTGCCCGACGCACCTTTACCTACTCTGAGAGTGGTGAGCTAGAAACCGAGACGTGGTTTGACGCCGAGGGAAACAAGATCCCCAAGCCGTAGTCCCGCCAACGATCGCTCGGCGGACTGACAAAGGGGTCAGGGGAAAGGTCAGTCCGCCCATCCTACCGCCGCAGGCGGTGGCCATCGCCGGAGGCGATCTCAGAGCGGCTGCCACCCCCTACGCAGTAGGGGGTCAACAAGCGGGATCGCGCGCCGAAGGCGCCTGCCGTTTTGCGATCCCGCGCAGTTGGGGGGTGTCCGCGGCGCGGAGTGAGGCACGAACGCAGTGGCGCGGACACCCCCCAACTCGGCAGCCGCTCTCCTTTCCCCTTCCTCTCTGCCGAAGGCCCCAGGACGTGCGTCCTGACCAATTTCCTCCCCCATGTCCTGAGGTGTTTTTGTCCTCATGAACACCAGAAGTACTCGAGTAACGCTGCTCCTCGAACACGCCCGGTGCTCAGCGTTGGAGCTTCGAGCCGTAGGGTCCCTTGAAGAAGCGAGCGACATCGTCCTCCACGGGATCGCCCTGGGCGCGATCGCCGTCTTGCATCCTTGGTTGAGATGGGCTGGCGGGGCTCTCCTCCACACCGAGCAGTTGGCGCAGGCAGGAGAAGAAATACGGCATCTTATTGCGCAGGGTCGGGTACTGCTTGGAGCGCTTCTCGATCATCCCGGCCTGTTTGGTCCGAGAAGCCGCCTCGCCGATGAGAGCGCAGAAGGCGCTCTCGGGCTGGCCTGACGCCTTCCAGAGCCGCGCTGCTTGGCCAATACTTGATTCCAACGCCTCGTCGTGGAATTCCTCGGAGTACTTGCTGATCCAATAACGGATCTGCTCGGTGGCCTTCGGTGGTCGCCCACGGGAAGTTTTTCCCGTCGGCTTCCCTCCCCCGTTGGCGGCAGCTGTGGCGTTATAAGCCCGGGAAGCGCCTCTTAAGGGGCGTTGTTCGGTCGAGGGGTCTTGTTGTTCAGCGAAGCCGCTACCAGCCGATTTTGGCCCCTTCTGGGGGCTCTCAGCCCTATTGCTAGCGCCATCCCCGTACCGCTCCTGCAGCAGCGCCCCGACTGACGCGAACGAATTTCGTTTTTGCGTTTCTTTTTTCGAATTCCGCGAAGCGGCGGGGTTTACAGGTGACATATCGAGACTGTTCGAATCTAGATCTGTTTGTTGCTGAACTGTTTGTTGTTTATCTGTTTGTTGTGTGTTAACGGCATTAACACCCCCCTGTAAATGGGGTTTACCCCCCCGTGTTAACCCGGTTAACACGGGGTCCCCCTTAAACCGCAGGGCGTAGGTGCTGGCCTCGTCACCCTTCTCCGGGCTGCTGTTCGAGCGACGGACGATGATGCCCTTGGCCTCGAGCAGCCTGGCGGCTTTGACGGCCGATGGCTTCGAGACGCCAGCTCCGCGGTCGAGCACCCGTCCGTCTCGCGTGGTGATGCCCTGGACGATCTGCCTCAGGCTGATGTCGTCACTGTCTTTCTTGAAGCCGAAGGTTCGGCGGATCAAGTAGAGCAGGACGCGGAGCTCGATGTCCGACAGGTGGGGCAGGAGGACATCGAAGACGTCGTCCGGGACAATCGTCCCGTTCGGGCTGGAGAAGCCCGCGTAGTGGAATTCAGGATCGTGGTCGCTTTTATCTGGCATAAGAAAACCTCCTGGTGCCGCACTTGTGATCAAGCTCGGCTTGACCGGCCCAGGAGGCTGTCTGTATGCTCTCTGTGTCTGATGCAGGAGCGTCTGACGTGCCCGCTGGGTGCGTTGGGCGCTTTTGTTTTGTCCGCCTTTTCTCTGGCGCTACGTAATCACCTTCCGGCCTGTATTGTCAAGGCCCTATCAAGGCCCCCTGCGCCTGCGTCGTCGGGTGATGTACTCGTCAAGCGCCTCACGCACCATCTGGCTCATGCTCCCCTTCTCACCCCGGGTCTGTTCGTCAAGGGAGAACTGCTTCAAGGCCGCATGCTGGTCCTGGTAGATCTCAAAGGGGATCCGTGCGAGCGTACGCCCGTACGTCCGTACGGGCGTACGAGACTGCCCTGAATTCTGCTCTTCCGGCTCATCCGACGCTCGGCTCCGCCGAGTCATCAAGACGCGGCCGGAGTCGTCGTCTGTCACCACTGGCTCCTCGCCAACAACGGGCTTCACCGGCTCGCCACGCAGCGCAGGCCGTTCAGGCCGCACGATCGCTGGCAAGCTGTCCATCGGCGATCGCAGGCTCGGAAGCGCGTTCGGGTCAAAATCTTCAATGCGTGGTTTCTTCATAGTCAATCAACCAATCCGCCAGGACATCGTAAGCGATAGCACCGGGATGCCGTGGCTCTAAAACACAGACCGGCTTCTTCTCATCGTAGGACCGGGAAAAGACGGTGGCGTGCGGGATTTTCACGCTCAGAACGTTGTCACGCCAGATCTTCTGGGCATTGGCGACAATCGCCGGCGAGTGTGAGGTCGTGGCCCGGTACATGGTGAAGAGGATCCGCAATTCCTGATGCGTCAAGGAGAGTTTGTTCCAGAGAATCCGCTGGACGTGGTTAATGAGGTCAGCGACCCCATCAACCGCCATCCGCTCAGCGGAGGCTGGCACGAGAATGAGGTCGGCCGCTGCCAACGCGTTGAAGGCCAGCATCGCCTTGCCCGGAGGAGCATCCAAGAGGATGAAGTCGTACTCGCCGGCCAGTGGTCGGAGCAGATCGGCGAGCTTCGTTTCATCCCCGGGCTCTAACGCCTCTTCAATCGCGGCCATCAAGACGTGCGAGGCAAGCACGTCCACGCCGCACTGAGACGCGCGTGGCGCTAAGGCGGCCGGTTTCAGCCCCATGAACACCTCGTAGAGGTTTGGCGAGGCCTCCGGATCGAGGCCGAGGTAGCGCGTCGCGGAGGCTTGCTGGTCAAGATCCACCAGCAGCACACGCCTACCCTTTTTGGCGAGCGCAGCCGCCGTATTGACGGCACTAGTGGTTTTGCCCGTGCCGCCTTTGAAGATGCTAAAGCTAATGATTTTCATACGGTTGGCCAAGTTGTTGCCGCTTGAGCGCTTCACAGGTCGCAAGCGGAATCCTCCAGTTCTGCCGTCCTGGTGGTCGAAATACCCCCGGTACTTTTCCCTGCTTAATCCAGCGAGAAACTGTTGCACGATCTACCATAAGGATTTTCGAGAGTTCTGATGCATTAAGAAACTGCTTCATAGATAATTTATTGAACACATTAGTTGAAATGTCAACTCCCTAATTTGTCATTCTGTTGTATCTGTTGCATTCCGCCCGTCCGGACGGGCGATCGAGCGTACGGGCGGACGCCCGTACGGGTACGCCGGAACTATAAACTTGCCCGCAGCCTCGCGCGCCATGTCCGCTGTTACAGCGAGATCACATCAGAGCAGCACGTAGGGCTCGAAGAGCTGGCAAGCGATCCGCCCTCATCCGAAGGGAGATCGGACGTACAGAGAGCACAAAGGGAGAATTGGACGGTTGGCGAGGTGCTATGTGTAGTGGGCAGGTTACAGGTGTTCTCCTGGCCGATGATGACGCTCGACCCAGGGGCCCAACTGCTTCGCCTCCACACGACGCTGGAGGAGGAGTTGGACGATCTCCTGGGGTAGGGTAGCGGGCTCGCCCGCTGCCAGGATCAACCGGAGCCGATGCTCTAGCTCGTCGGAGGGGCGCTCACCGAGGAGCGCCACATGCCACACTTGGTCGAACTGTAGCCGGTAGGCGGAGAGGTCACACGTGGCCTCGAAGATGGCCCTGCGCGCCTGTGTGTAGGTACGGAGCGATCGTCGCTCCTGCTCGAACTTGGCGACGCGGACATACGGTCGGTCCGCATCCTCGCGGCCTGCTGGGGGATGTGGTTCTCCTTCTGACATGGATGCTTGGCGGGCACCGATACGTTCTGTGCCCTGCGCCGCTATTGTACATCAAGACTTGACACAAGTAAAGATTCTTGCTATAAGCGACGGATGGCTACAGCTCTCCCAGACCCGCCGGCGGTGATCTCCGACCGGCTCTACGCGCTCCTCCTGAGCTCGCCGCGGCTGCGACAGCAGCTCTTTCCAGAGGGCCTGAGCACCAGCCCCTATCGCATCCTGGACTACCAGCAAACTCTCATCCTGGGGGACAAAACGGGCACTCGCGCGGTCTTTGCACGCCGGGAGCGGATTCAGTGTCAGCAGGATAGTGTCGCGGCGATTCTGGACCATTTCTGGGGCGACGGGGTCACCCTGGCGGGGTATGCCACGACAGCGGGGCGCGTACGCGACTCCTTCAAAGACGACGGACGCCGGCACCTGGTGCTCGAGCTGCCGCGGCCGCTGCAGCGAGGAGAGACACTCGACTTCAGCATTCAGCGGACAGTCATGGAAGGGTTCGTGGACGAGGAAGAGTGGGATGAGACGATCCTGGATCACCCCATTGATAGTCTGAGCCGGACGATCGTGTTCCCGAAAGAGCGTCCCTGTCAGGCCGCCAGCCTGATCTATCAGGGCCAGACATTCCCGCTCCATGTCTTGGAGATGCCCGAGGGCGACACGCTGGTGCGCGTCCGCATCGCCCACCCGAAACCCCATACCGCCTACATCATCAGTTGGCGCTGGTAACAAGAAGCGGCAGGCTGGCCAGGCCCACCGCTCCGTCAAACGACCCTGGCGACTGCGGATCAGCCGCCGTTGCCACCGCCATCCATGCGGGACCTCCACACCTCTGGCTGATAGACCGCACCACCGGTTGGCCCTCACACTATAGGCGGTATCGCCTAAAGTTTCAACGCCGCTTATATTTCAGCGGATCCTTGCTGCGTGCTGCCGGATCCGCCAGGTACGCGGCGACCGCCTCCGGTGTCGTGACCCAGTTCCGACCGATCTTGATGGCCTCGAGCCTGCCGAGCTGCGCCAGCAGCCGAAGCTGGGAACGACTGAGACCGAATTGAGCCGCCGCCTCGCTGAGCGAGATGTAGCGGCTTTCCTCCAACGATCCTCAAGGGCTCGATCACGAGCCGAGGCCACTATAGCGAACGGCCGCCACTCGGCGAAGCGTCAGCCCTGCGTGATCTCGTGGAAAGGGTTCTTCTCTAGGATGGCGACGCGGATCTTCTCCTTGAGGAAGGTCATCAGATCTCCCTCTCTCTCCAGGAGCAGGACGATCTCACGCAAGGTGCAGAGAATGACGACCGCCTGACGGAGCGCTTCCCTACACGCCTGGATCGCGGGCGCCGTGTATGGAGACGCGGAAATAAAGATGCCTCGCGCGTGGCCGCGCCCGAAAACCCTGACGAGGTGCCGGGAGACGTCTTCGACCCCGAGCGGCTCAGCCCACCACTTCATCTCGACGAGGTACAGCTCCCCATCGACCTCAATGACGCCGTCGATCTGCTCTCCGACATCGTTGGCCTCCGGCATGGAGACGGTGAAGGATTCCCGGACGAGGACCCCATAGCCGGCAAACAGGCGGTTCAGAACGCCCTCGAGTTGTTTTCCCCGACGGTGAGGCTCGCCATCGGTAAACAGCGCGCCAAGCTCGGCGCGCGCTGCAGCAATGGCCTGTGTCCGCTGCAGCACCGCAGCGCCTTTCGCTGGGGGCTCCGCACGCTGCTTCCGTTCCTGCTCACGCTCCTGCTGCATCCTCGTGAAGGAGTCCTTGACATGGACCAGCTCCCTGATGCTCGCCACGAGACCGCGGGCCTTGAGCTGATCGTCAGGCCAGCACACGGAGAAATCTTCAAACTCCACCACGCGCTTGAGGACCTCCCGCCGCTCCCGCAGCGCCCCATCCCCGCGTTCGTTCAGTCGCAGGATGACGGTCCGAGAGATCTCATGTTTTCCAAGCGCCTGCCGATCCGACCGCAGCCGTGCCTCCAAGTCGGCCAGGAGGGGTGGCCCGACTCCGGCACCCTTGAAGAAAGTGAGGACGTCGCGCTTGCCGCGGCACAGGAGCGGAATGGTATCGACGAGCAGGGCGAGCAAATCCGGTGGGTAGTGGAAACTGTCAGTTGTCACACGCACGTCCATGCTGCGCCGGCGCGATCAGCTCGCGGTGAACTCCCGTCTGGCAGGCGCGTCCGACCGGCGATGATCGGCCAGACGGCACGCTCTCTAGAAGCATTGGCCTGGCCGCGAGAGCCAGTGTCGTCCATCAAAAGATGAGAGTCAAGGCGGTGAGCGAAGTGGTAGATTCGGCGGGCAAGAACGTTAGGAAATAAGCTCGCAGGCATCCCGTTGGGTTATTACTTCGGAGCTAGCCTCGTGGTCATCGGTCGGACCTCGATCCCTGTCGACAGCCTCCCGCTCGGGTAGGCGGGCTGGTCCGGGTCCTCTGCGCGCGCGGCCTCCCAGATCAGGCGGCGCACGAAGCGCTGGATCGGCTCGCCGGTCCGGGCACGGTGACGAAGGGCCAGGGCGAGTTCATCACGGCTAATCGCGATTTTATAGGGATACTTGCCCAGCGGTGGCGGCGTGGTCAAACAGCAACAGTAAAACTGATCGGGGGCGCCACAGCGCCGGCAGATGTCGTCGAGCTCAGGCTCGCCACGCTGTCTATTGGTTCCTGATGGGTCGTCTTCTTTCATACACGAGCGTCAACACGGTACCTTCGTCCCGTAGCATCCACGGCCTTGTTCTGGATGAAGCTGTGGAGCTTCAGGCAGAGATGTTCCATCCGGGTAATCCCTGGGACGTCATCGCGTCGCCGAAGGCCGCGACTCGCTGGTCGAGCGGGCTAGCAGCTTGCGCTACGGCTCGTGTCGGGTGATGCCAGGCACCCGGTCAAAGCCCGTATCAAACGAGATGATCCGGGTGGCGCCCAGCCGCTGCGCCTCAAGTGCGCTGTAAGCGTCGGCGAAGGAGATGTTGGTGTTGACGTACAGCTCGAACACCTGGCGGAGCTGGCGCTTCCTCGGCAACAGGATGCCCGGCAGTTCCAGGAGGGGCAGCAGGTGATCACGGATCTCCGCCTTGCCCCGCTTATAAGAGCGCTCCAGGGTGAAGACCACTTCGAAGACGATCATCAGCGAGGTGTGGGCCTGCCGCTCGCCCTGCTCGATGCCCTGGAGGTAGGCCGTGGCTCTGGGGGAGTGGGTGGGATGGTCCTGGGTTAAATGGCGCAGGAAGATATTGGCGTCGATGAAATCGTCCGCCATCTACTGGCCCAGGCGCTGGATAACGTCTTCAGCGACCCCTTTCTCAAAGGCCTCCCGCAGCTCTTCCGCGGATCGGACTGGCTGGTCGCTCTTGAGCGCGCCCGCCGTGGCTTCGACCACCCCTTTGGTTGGTCGAATTCTCAGTCCCTCTGCCTCCAGGGAGACCGCTACCCGATCGCCCTGCTGGAGGTCCAGTGCCTTACGCATCGCAGCGGGCAGGGTGATCTGGCCCTTCCTCGTAATCACGGTGAAGCGTTCGACCATGGTCGATTCCTGACGTTCAGTACTACCCATGTTCATATGGTAGTACTTTACATCTATAGTTATTATCTGTCAAGACAGGAAACCGAGCGATCGCGGACGGCTCGGCGAGTTATCCCACCGTGGCGACGCATGGACGCGAACGCGTTGGCATATTGACGATGCGCGTGGGCCGCTGACCCGGGGTGACACCCGAGCCGCGGCCGGGCTGTACGCTCCCAGGTACCGCACGAGAGCGAATGGAGCGTAAGTGTTGTCGGTGCCGTAGACCTGGCCCGCGACCACGATCTTCCCGTCCACCGTCCCGCCCGTCCGACAGTCGCCAGACTCATGACACAAAAGTAACAAGACTGTAGTCAGCGTGTGGTGTGGCTCGGTCAAGACGCCGTAAAGACACACCGGCGCTCGACGCGCATACCGCGGTGTCCAGGCCCGGATCGGCGGACGACCGTCCGCGAATCCCGCCGCGTCCCTGGGGGCGCCGGCACGGTTGTCGTCCCGCGAGCTTCCGCGCGGAGGCCACGGGCACGGTATTGGCGTGGCACTGGCGCAGCTAGGCGAGACAAATATAAGCCCTCAGCCCTCTAAGACACGAACATGTGTTCTATCTTCAGCCTGCCTGCTGCGGGGGTTGACCAGAGGAGGCGCTCGTCGGGAAGCGTTGTGTGGGAAGGGAGGCAGACCATAACCCGGTCATAAGGCCGTGATCGGCGGTCTGCCCGCGGAAGCGCGTGGCTATGTGTCTGCACTCACACGGTACGTGCTCTGTAGTGACATGAAACAAGCAGGACGCATACAGTCGCGCCTCACATCGGCCTCACGCTTATTTGAGACAGACGTTTGTACTGACTTCGGTACGAGCGACACTACACCAATAGACGGTCAGCAGAATGAGTTGTAACGATGTTGTTATGGCCGGGCTGGCGCGGGCGGCGTCGCAGCGACGAGAGGAGACCAGGGATGGAGCGATTCGACTACGGTACGCCCGACCCAGCACACGCGTCTTCATCGCTCGAGGCGGGGCAACGGCTGCTCCTGGATGTCCTGGAGGTCGTGGACGGCCCCGATGGCCGACCGGCGTTCTACATCCAGCTGGAATCCCTGGAGGCGACGCGGCCTCCAACGGCCGCCCCGGCCGTCCAGGCACTGTTTCCCCCGTCGGAGCGCTCCCGCGTCGCGTTGGAGGCACTGCCTGCGCGCGAGCTGGTCTCCGCGACCTGCGGGCTGGAGCACGACCGGGGCCAGCAGTTGTTCTTCCTGCAAGGCCAGCTGGTGGTGCTCAGTCACCAGGAATACCAGCTCCTGGTCTTCTTCGTCGACCATCCCAACCAGCTGCTCAGCCACCAGCAGATTCTGGCGGCGGTCTGGCAGGAGGCCTACGAGCTGGATTTTGGCGTGCTGCACAGCAGCCTCTACCGCCTGAAGCAAGCGCTCGCGCCGTTCGGCTCGCGGCTGATTCAGAACCAGCGCGGTGCCGGCTACCGCTTCGTGCCGGAGCCGCGGACGCTCTAGCGGTCGCCCGCTCTTTGGCGGTTGGCGTGTTCTGTCAGGGAACTGAGGATCACCGGTCAGTTTCAGCATCCACCGGGGCGGTAGGCTGGGAGGAGACCGGCAGAAGGCCGGGAGCAGACGGGACGGCACGCCGCTCCGGTGCACTGGGAAGAACGGCCATGGTGCTGCACGTGAGCACGCCGCATCTCCGCTATCGCCCGGCGCGGCGCTGGGTCGCATGCCGGCAGGAGCTGGGCGAGGCGTGCGGCTGGATCCTCGCCGGGGCGGTGAGTGGGGCGCTGGCCAGCCCGCTCATCTCGCTGGTCCCGCTCCTCGGCATCGCCCTGGCCGGGCTCCCGGTTGCCCTGGCCCAAGGGCTGGTCCTGCGTGAGCGGCATCCCGCGGCCACGCTCTGGCTCCTGCTGACCATCCTCGGCGCGCAGGTCGCCAACGCGCTGGCGCTGGCGCCCCTGCTGCTGTTAGCTATTGCATTTCATCAGTTGCCGCCCATCTGGCAGACGGAGGCGACCCTGTTCCGCCTGGCTGGGCTGCCGGCCGGGCTGCTGCTGGGGCTGGCCCAGCTGCTTCCCCTGCTGCTGCTCCGGTCGGAGCGGGGCGCCGTGACTCGCGACGCCGTCTGGTGGCTGCTCGCGAGCCTGCTGGGCTGGGCGATGTTCTGGCTGCTCGCCGCGCCCGTATCGTTCGACGGGACCCTGCCAGAGCCGTATCGCATCGGGCAAGCTGCACTGGGCGGTGGCCTCGCCAGCGCCCTGACCGTCATCCCCCTGCGGGCTTTCCTCCAGCCCCGCCCCTGAGCGCAGCGACTCGGGGCGTCCTGACCCGGGACTTCCTGCGAGCGATTGCCGCTCCCGGATGGCCTCGTCAGCAAACTGAGGATTTTCTGTCAGTCAACTGAGGACGTCCCGTCAGAGCGCTGTCAGACAGCGGTCGTAGCCTGGACCTAACGGCCTGGACGACAGGGCCAGGCGTGGAGGTCGCGGCATGTCGCGGTTTGGACGGCTCTTCATCGTGGTCACCTGGCTCACCATCCTCTCCATGGTGCCCCTCCCCTGGCAGCAGCTCGGACACCTGAACTTGGTCTTCCCAACGGTGGCCTGGGCCAGTCCGAACCTGATGACGCCGCTAGCCAGTCTTCTCTCGGGCGCGACGAGCGCGTCGCCCGCCCTCCAGAACGCCTTCCCTCCGGAGAAGGTCGTCCTCCAGCATCCGGGTGGCCTGGCGGTCGGCCAGAAGCCACCGGTGCGCCCCGAGTTCGACTTCAGCGCCAGCGCACAGAAGGGGCCGGGCGTCACTGTCCGGGTCGCCGCGCCGGCGGACCCGGTGCGGGAAGTCGATCTGCGGCTGCTCGGCGTGGGTGGGCGCCAGGGCCACCAGCAGGGTGGCAAGACGACGTTTGACGTGCCGGCCAGCGGCGCGGTGTCGCAGGTGATCAACGAGCCCGTGGTCGGTGGACCCGTTGGCAGCTTCTTCAGCGCGCTGCTCGCGGCGCCCGGGACCCCCGCGGCCACCCCATCGGCCACGATGGCCCCGACCCGCCAGGCCAGCGTGACGACCACGAGCACCACGACCACGGCGACGAGCACGAGCACGAGGACGAGCACGACCGCCACCGCGGTCACCACGACGGCGACCAGCGCCACCAGCACGGTGACCACGACCGCGACGACAGGAACCGCCACCGCCTCCCTGACGCCCACGCCCAGCGGGACCCCGGCCGCCACCCCCACGCTGGACACGAGCGCCCCGGGTGGCAATCGCTACGGCGCCCATCTCGAGCTGACCTACGAGCCAACCGCGAACGGGCAGGGGATCAAGGAGACCCTCCTGCTGCACGATCGCCCGCGGACGAACGTCCTGAGCTACCAGCTCAACGCCCCGGACTTCTCGGCCGTGGCGCAGCAGAACGGAAGCTATTGGCTGGTGGCCGGCGACGGCCGCCACGTCTTCACCATCGAGGCCCCGACCTTCCAGGACGCCCGGGGCCAGAAGGGCGCCGTCAGCTACCGCTTCACCGGGCAGCAGCTGGACGTCATCCTGGACCAGCACCTGGTCGATACGGGCGCCCTGCCGCTGGAGGTCGATCCCACCATCACGACCTCAGCGGCGGACCTGCTGTCAACGGCCCCGCCACCCTGGCAGCACCAGTCGGTGACAGCCACCGACGGCACGCAAGCCTTCTTCTACTACGACGGCGGCATCAAGTTCGTCACCTCAACCGACAACCTGGCCAGCGTCTCCTCGGCCACGACGGTGGTCGCGAGCGTGGGCTCGCAGGACTTCGCGGCGGAGGTGGACCAGAACACCGACAAAATCTACGTGGTGACCACGGGCACCTTCAGCGGCTCGCACGTGCTGCGGATCTACCCGCTGAGCTACAGCAGCGGGTCCCACACCTGGACGGTGGGGACGGCGGTCGACGTCAAGTCACACGCGACCAACTCCTGGAGCGGCGCCAGCGTAGCGATCGAGCGGGGCGCTACGGACTACCTCTGGGTGGGGGCCGACGAGAAGTCCGGCAGTACCTACACCTACAAGACCTGGCACGCCAGCCTCTCCACGGTCGAGAGCAGCCCAACCTGGAGCGAGACGAATCCCAGCCTGACCAGCTCGGCCACCGCCTACGTCCACTACGGCGCCCTGGTGGCGCTGCACAACGGCGTGGCCGTCGCCGGCCGCGGGCTGGCCGGCGCCTCCCAGCGCCAGGTGGCGAATCTCTACGTGCGGGGGACGGGCTGGGGGAGCGTGGCGGCGATCCGCGGCGGCAGCCCGGCCTTCAACAATGGTCGCGAGTTCAGCCTGCTCGCCGTGTATGACCCGCTCTCCCAGGCCGACAACGTCGTGGCCTACCGCCCGATGGTGGCGATGGTCGGGACCAACAACGACGACAACTCCGAGGATCCCATCACCCTGAACATCGTCCGCTACGGCGAGACGACCTGGAC
This sequence comes from Chloroflexota bacterium, assembly GCA_020850915.1. Next base: position 14,267 of record JADZDV010000368.1, read on the forward strand.
CACCGTCACCTCGACGGCCACTTCGGCCGCCAACGCCGCGGCCAAGGGCGACCTGGTGCCCCAGCTGGCCTGGGACGGCACCAGCTACTACCTGTTCCGCCTGAAGAAGAACGGCGCGACCGACTGGCAGATCAACGGCCAGCGCGGCAAGCTCACCGGCGGCGGGACCCCGACCGAAGAGCTCGATCCGGATCGCACCTGGATTGTGGAGACGACGGACAAGGACCTCAACTGGCTCAGCGTGCCCCGCACGCTGGGCACGGAGATCATCCCCTTCTTCTACATCCGCGATAAGTCGCCCGATGAGCTGGTGGTCCAGGCGCAGCGGGTGGACCTGCTGGGCTACCGCAAGGTCTGGGACTACCAGGAGGTGAAGGTCCCCGGCGCTGGGAAACTCCGGGTGAACCTGGCCAACGGCAACCTCCACTACGAGATGGACGACGCCAACGTCCCGGCCCGCAAGTGGAACGACCAGATCCAGCGGGTCTACGACGCGCAGTCGGGCCTCGCCAGCCTCTTCGGCACCGGCTGGTCCGGGCTCTTCAATCCCCGCCTGAAGTTCTATAAGGCCGACGGCACCGCGCTGACCAGTTCGGATGGCACCGAGAAGCGGATCGAGTACTGGACCCAGGACGGCTCGAAGTACCTCTACCTGCTCGACGGCAGCACCTGGCGCCCCGAGCTGGGCATGAAGATGACGCTCGAGAAGCGGACGGGCGACTCCAAGGGCAACTGGCGGATCACCGACCTGTACGATCAGACCGTCTACTTCAACACCAGCGGCGACCCGCTGCTCAAGTACGACGTGGACCAGAGCAACAACGCCACCTGGACCTGGACCTACACCAGCGGCGTGCTCTCGAGCATCACCGGCGTCAAGCAGACCGACGGCAGCAGCGCCGGCCGCACCCAGACCTTCACCGTCTCGAGCGGCCTGGTCACCAAGATCATCCTCTCCAATCCGGGGGCCAACCTCGGCACCTGCGAGGCCAGCCACACCACGAGCGACTGCCACGTCTACACCTACGGCTACACCAGCGGTCGCCTGACCTCCGTGACCCTGGTGAGCAACTCGTCGACCTTCAGCGGCGGGAGCGCCGTCACCGTCCAGTACGGCTACGACGCCACGACCGGCAAGCTCACCTCGATCACCACCCCTGAGGGCAACGTCTACAGTATCGCCTACGACAGCCTGGGCCGGGTCGCTTCCATCGACCTGCCGGACGTCTCCACCGGCTCCAGCTCCACCTGCGGCCTGACCCACTGCTGGCGCTTCAGCTACGCCGAGGGCCAGGGCCAGGTCACCGTCACCGACCCGCGGAACAACGCCTGGGTCTACAAGGCGCTCGGCTCCGGCCTGGTCTACTCCCAGGCCGATCCAAACGGCAACACCACCACCCGGGCCTGGAGCGCGGAGAACAACAAGGTCAGCGAGACCGACCCGCTCAATCACACCACCTCCTTCGAGTACGACAGCAAGGCCAACCGCACCAGGATCGTCGACCCGGTCAACGGCTCGGCCCATCCGACCACCTTCACCTACGTCAGCACGAACCGCCGGGCCAGCAAGACCGACGCGCGGGGCAACACCACCACCTACAGCTACACGGGGCTCGGCGATCTGGACGTGGAGACCGACGCCGAGAACAAGACCGTCGACCACGACTACAACAGCCTGCGCCTGCTGACCCAGGTGGCCGACGCCCGGGGCAAGGTCACCACGATGACCTACGACAGCTTCGCCCAGCTCGCGACGGAGACACGGCCGGACGGCAGCGAGACGCGGATCACCCACGACAGCTGGGGGCAGCCCACCGACATCCGGGTCGGCGGCACCTCCACGAGCAGCAGCGATCACCTGACCCACGTCACCTACGACGAGCTTGGCCGCGAGACGGAGGTCCGGGTGCGGATGGGCTCGGATCCGACGACCAACGACAGCGCCGACCTGGTGACGAGCAAGGCCTACGACCGGGACGGCAACCTGACCTCGTCGACCGATCCGAACGGCAACGCGGCCACCCTGACGAATGACCACCGCGGGCGGGTCGTGGCGCTCGACTACCCGATCGGCAACGGCGGCGCGGACAACACCACCCGCCCCTGCACCGCCTACCAGTACGACCAGCTCGGTAACCAGACCAACGTCCGGGTGGCGATCTCGCGCGGGTCGAGCGCCTCGTGCTCGTTCTCCGCGGGGAGCGTGACCTGGAGCGAGACCCAGTCGACCTACGACAGCCGCAACCTCAAGACCGACGAGAGCCTGATCAACCTCACGACGGGGGAGTACGCCGGCGGGACGATCACGACCTCCTGGCAGTACGACGCGGCCGGCCGCAACACCCGGGTGACCGACCCGCGCGGCAACTACCTGGTCCTGGACTACGACGCCCTGGGCCGGAAGACCTCGGGGCAGACGGCCGTCACCCTCACGGGCGTGAGTGGCTCGGGCTGCCACAGCATCAGTGGGGCGGTCTGCGCGGAGGAGCGGTGGGAGTACGATCGGGTCGGCAACGTCGTGACCCACGTCATCCCGCGCGGCACGGGCAACAGCCAGACCGAAGAGACCCAGACCTTCACCTACGACAAGGTCCAGCGGACCCTGACCAAGACCAACGAGCTCGGGAAGACCTGGACCTACACCTACGACGGCAACGGCAATCCCCTCACCGAGACGGACCCGCTCACGCATGCCACCACCTGGACCTATGACGACGTCGACCGGGTTCTGACCAGCACCGACGCGCTGGGCAACCAGTCCAGCTACACCTACGACACGTGGGGCAACCGCCTCTCCTTCACCGATCCCAACGGCAACCTCACCAGCTACGCCTACGACAAGGCGAGTCGGCTAACGAGCGTGACCGACGGGGCGGGGGTGACCAGCTCCTTCAGCTACGACAAGAACGGCAACCGCACGGGGGTGACCGATCCTCGTGGCAAGACCCAGACCCTGGGGTACGACAAGCTGAACCGGCTCACCTCGGAGCAGACGCCCAACGCGACGGCCTGCACGCCGAGCTGCGCCGAGGCGGCCCGCACGGCCACGTACAGCTACACCCTGGATGGCCAGCGCAACGTCGTGACCGACTTTACCAGCACCACCCGCACCTACGGCTACGACTCAGCGAGGCGGCTGAACGCGATCAACTACTCCGACAGCACGCCAGATGTGGGCTACACCTACGACAAGGCGGGCAATCGCCTGACGATGAGCGAGGGCGGCTCGACCACGGCGACCGACACCTACGACGAGCTGAACCGCCTGCTGACCGAGACCCGGAGCGGCAACGTCCTGACCTACACGTACGACCGGCGGGACAATCTTTCGACGACCTACCCGGACAGCAAGGTCGCCAGTTCGGCCTACGACGCGGCGGGCCACCTGCAGTCCCTGGACGACTGGCGGGGCAGCAGCACGGGCCGGACGAGCTACACCTACGATGACGCGGGGCGGAAGACGTCGCAGACCCTGCCAACGAGCGCCTACACGAGCTGGAGCTACGACAACGCGAATCGGCTGAGCCAGGTGGAGCACAAGGCGAGCTCCGGCGGCAGCGTCCTGGCGCGCTTCTCCTACACCTACGATCAGGCGGGCAACCGCCTGAGCCAGACGGACTACGACGGCACCAACACGTACACCCAGCTCTTCGACTACGACCACCTCCACCGCCTGGTGGCCGAGGTGCCCCGCGTCGCCTACAACCCGACCGCCTACGGCTACGATGCCGCGGGCAACCGCACGGCGCTGGGGACGGGGGGCTCCCTGGTGGAGGACAACGCCGGCTCCGGGCTGACCTGGTCCGGCTCGCACGGCAGCAGCAGTAACAGCAACGCCTCGGGCGGCAGCTACACCCGGCTGGGCTCGCCCGGCGACTACGTCGACTACAGCTTCACGGGGGTGGCGGCGACCTTCGTCTACAACACGGACACCGACGCCGGCACCGTCTCGCTCTACCTGGACCCCGCGGGTGGCGGGGACGGGACCCTGCTGGACCAGATTAACGAGTGTACGTCCAGCACGACCTGGCAGAACCGACGCACCCTGAGCGGGTTCGCCAGCGGCAGCCACACCCTGCGGGTGAAGTTCGCGGCCAGTTGTCCGGGCTCGGTGGACAACCACGTCAACGTCGACGCCTTCCGGGCCTACACGGAGGCGAAGACCTACGAGTACGACGACGACAACCGCCTGAAGACGATCAAGGTCGGCGGGGTCACCGACACGAGCTTCGAGTACGACCAGAACGGTTCGACGACCAAGAAGACCCAGGGCGCCAATACGACGACCTACACCTACGATGGGGCGCGACGCCTGACGGACGTCTCGCTGAACGGCACGAGCCAGGCGAGCTTCGCCTACGACGGGGACGGCGCCCGGACGAGCAAGACGGTTGGTGGGACCGCCACGACGTACGTCAACGAGACGCGGGCCTTCAGCCAGGCGCTCCTGTCGATGAAGGTCGGCAGCAGCCTGAGCTACGGCGTGGTGCTGCCACGGGAGGACGAGAGCTGGGATTGGGCGGACAACGGGATGTCGTACACCTACGACGGCAACCTGCCGACCTACGCCAGCGATCCGACCGGCGAGCGCGAGCAGCTCCAGTCGAAGGATAAGAAGAGCCCGGTGCCGGCCCTGGCGCCCGACCGGGAGAACCGCTCGGGCGCGGCCAAGTTCAGCCCCAACGGGGAGCCGGCGAAGAAGGCGGACGACAACCTCTCGTTCGGCGACCTGCGGGACGACGCCTACCGCCCGCCGAGTGTGGGCGGCGGCGTGCGGCCAAGCGGGGCCCAGGGCGCCACGGACGCGACCAAGCGCGACGGCTCGCAGCGCGGCCAGGACGGCGAGGCCCGCCGGCGAGACACCTCGCGCGGAGCTGCGGATCGCGGCGACAACGGCCGCGGCTCGGCCCAGGACACCCAGATGGGGACCCAGGCCAAGCGCTCCGGCCTCTTCGCCGACGTGTTCAGCACGAAGCGGTCGCAGTGGCCCAGCAATACCCAGGTCCTGCAAGCCACAACCTCAGGCAACACCCTCAGCTTCCTGCCGGGCCTGACCCAGTACGACCCGTCGAAGGTCGGCAACGCCCAGTGGAGCTTCTTCCACGGGGATGCCCAAAACAACCGCCTCCTGACCGACGGGGGTGCCAGCATTAGCAAGACCTGGGAGTACGACCCGTTCGGCGTCCTGCGCAGCCAGACGGGCTCCGGCGCCAGCGAGTTCCAATACGCGAGCGAGCAGAAGGACGGCGAGACCGGTTTGATCAACCTGCGGGCACGGTACTACGATCCCTCGCTTGGGCGATTCATTTCTAGGGATAGTCAAGGTGGGCACATTGGATTCACTCAAACCTTCAACAGGTACATCTACGCGCTGAACAATCCGCTGGTGCTAATTGATCCCTCAGGGTACAATCCGCAGGAAAAGCGCGCAGAAGCACGGCACTTTAGGGAGGAGCAGGCAAAGTGGGCCGCAGTGGCGCTTCTTGGTGGTGCCGCTACCATTTCTCTCGGTGTAGTGACTCCTCCCGGTATCGTAGAGGGCCTTCTTACAGCCTACGCGATTAACAAGGCTGCTGCCTACGGTACCTTGGCTGAACAGCTCGAGTATGAAGCTGATCAGGAGGAACGCGATGGAGAACAAAAGCAACAGCAACAACAGCAGCAAGGTGATCCGGTAGGCGCCGGAGACAGTAGTCAGTGAAGTTCTCGATAGTTAACTTGTAAGCTTCCTTTGCCTTGGCCTAGAATACCTCTAGGCCAAGGCAAAGTTAGAGTCCCCAGGAGTGTGTAAAAGGCAGAGCGGTTGACACGATCGGCCATCGGGTGGTTCTCATCAAGTTGCCGAGACCAGATGAGAGGAGCCACCGCGATGGCCGACGAGCTGAGGATGGCACTGGAGGCGCTGCTGCGCAAGGGGCAGCTGGAGCCGGAGGCGGACTTTCTGCGCGAGGGCGTTCGGATCTTCAGTCAGGCGCTGATGGAACCGGAGGTGGCCCAGCACCTGGGCGCCGAGCGGCACGAGCGGACGCTGGAGCGGACCGGGCAGCGCAACGGCTACCGCGAGCGGGAGGTGCTGGGGCTGGATGTGGGCCCGATTGAAGACGGAGCGTTCTGGCTCCAGTTCCTGCGCGGCCTGGTGGCCCGGGGCCTCGGCGGGGTGCAGCTGCTCACCAGCGACGCCCACCAGGGCCACCAGGCCGCCATCGAAGCGGTGCTGCAAGGGGCCAGCTGGCGGCGGTGTCCATAGCTCCACAGGCCCGACGACGACACCCACAACCACGACGAGGACCACCCACCCTCATTTACACACTTCACGGGACTCTAACGAGGCAAAGCCTGCCGCCAGATCTCTCACGTCGATTCTGGCCGCGTAGTGTTTAGAATAAAGCACCAGAACACCAGATGGAGATAAAGCGATGCAACTGAACTACAAGGTCACTTGTCTGAAGCTCGCGGAAGGATTAGGACAGGCATTAACTGGCGCATATTGGTTCGAGCAAGGAGATAAGAAATCAAACCTTGGTGATGATGTTGCTCTAGCGATCGAAGCATTACTGGGAAAACATAGTGAAGATGGGTGGGAGCTCGCGTGCATATCAGTGGCGAGCATGGGCGGTGGGCTCCCAGATCGCCATGCCACAGGCTACATTGTGGTTCTAAAGAAGTCCGGGTAATACCAATCCCGTGTGATCGTGCCGCCTCCGGGAAGGCCGAAGGGGAGGCGGACGTTGAGACCAGGGCGGGGTCTGCTATCACCGCGGACAGCGGAGAAGACGGCCAAGAGCACGATAAAGGTGCGGCTGGTGCTCTCCGCATGGAGTGCCGCCGCGAGGAACGCTCCATGCTATCCCGGTTCTTAGGCCGCTTGGTTGCTCGTTGGGCGGTACGTGCACCAGGTGCCGTCTTCCATCTTCTCGTGGCAGCTCCAGAATTGGCCCTTGCGGCCGTTGACCAGCACCATCGGAACGTGGTGGACGCCACACGCCGGGGCCTCCGCTTCGTTGAGGTCGTCGTCTGGCTCGGCGCCATCGATGGGAAGATCGTCCTTGAGTAGTTGGGTATGGGTGGCCCGGGCCCAGGCTAAGGCGGCCTGGGTCCCCGCCGGATCCTCGATCCTAACGGTGACAGTGTGTTTCCCATCGGTCGACATGGTCACTTCGTACATGGCTCTATTGATCATCGTTCTCACCTCCTTTCGTAGCGTAGCGCACCGTCTTCATGAGCTGGGGCGCATGCTCGCCTTGCTCGTCTGGTGATCTGATCCAGTGGAGTCAAGGGCGCCACATGCCGGGTGCGCACGCGAAAGGGTGCTCGTTGATCTCGCCCGTAGCGCGTGAGAGGTAGGAAACCCTATGGCTCAACGGCGAGAGGCGTGCGTTCCCTGCGCCACCACTCGGCCGGGCGCGTCAGTCCGTTCCCCGCGAGCGTTTGCCGGTTCATTCGGGCGAACGTAGCGATAGAACGTGGTTTTGTCTTTGATCCCGAAGGCCTGCATGATCTGCCGCACAGGTTGCGTCTTCGCGTTATAGGCATCGCGGACGAGGGCCAGCTTCTTGGGATCGCTTAACACCGGATCCCGTGGTCGCCCGCCCTTAATGCCGCGCTTGCGGCGGTCCTCCAGGGCGCGTCGGGTCCGCTCGCGGGTGTAGTCGGCTTCCATCTCGGCCACGATCCCGACCATGTAGGCCATCGCTTTGCCGGTCGGGGTGCTGGTGTCGATGCCCTGGGAGGTGGCCACGATGTTGACGCCCTGGCGGTCGAGCTGGGCCATGGTGGCGACCATCTCCGTGAAGTTGCGTCCCAGACGGTCGATCTTCCAGACGACCACGGTGTCCCCCTCGCGCAGGTAGGTCAGCATCCGATCGAAGTCCGGACGGCTCATCCGCTTGCCGGAGGCCTTGTCTTTGAAAATCTGCTGGCAACCCGCCTTCTCCAGCTCGTCGAGCTGGTAGCTGTAGTCCTGGTCGGACGTGGAGACGCGAGCGTAGCCGTACTTCATACCGTCTCCTCCAACGCCCGCTGCAGGAGTTGGCGGGCGAGTTCGAGATGCCGGATGGCACGGCTGAGGTAGAACTGCAGCTCCAGGACCTCCTCGGCGCGCGGACGCGGATCGGTCAGGCACTCGGCGGCCACCCGCGCATCGTGGAGACCCGCCCCAATCGCATTGGCCAGGCGGAGATGCTCCTGTTCAGGCATGCGCGCCACCAGATCGCGGGCTTTCAGCCGGGGGCGGCGTTCGGGCGGTTCCTGTTCGGGCGGGGCCATCGTCGCCTCAGCGTAGCAAAAATCAGCAACGGCGTCAAGATGTGCAACCTTGATACTTCAACGTTTTATGCAACACAGCTCTCAGCGTGGAACGGTCGAAAAAATTGGCCCGGGGGAGGGGTTGGAAAAGTGATCGCTTTTGCAACGGCTGTTCCATCGCCCGAATCAGCCACGCTGAGGGCAGTGCAGACAGCCCTACCTTATCTATAGAGATCTATAGAGCGTGCACCGGACGCCGCTGGGCACGTACGCGCCACGATCTCGCAGACCAAGCCGGTGAGGGTGCTGATCAGGGAACCACACCTCAGCAGGCCGCCAGCAGGTCAACCTCTCCTATCCGAGGTCGATCTCCCTGATCTCCTTGGCGTCTTGCACTAGCGGTGGTCAGGAGGCCGGTGGTTCGATGCCGGTACGGAAGCCCGGGTTGGTGTCGGTGTTGACCTCCAGTGAACACCACATGCTCATCCGTAGCGACCTCGTGACGTGTCTGTTGTCTTCGGTTGGGTACGCACCCCGTAAGATGGTCGCACAGTGGAAACGCGATTCATGCTGGTGGGTGAAGCCGCCATGTACCTGGGGATGACGAAGGAAGGCGTCCGCGCGCTCGAACGCCGCGGCCACCTGACGGCCACCCGAAGCGTTGGCGGCTGGCGGTTGTACCCGCTCGAGCAGGTCGAACGGGTCAAGATGCTTCGAGACCGTCGCGGCAACGCCCGGCAGGCCATTCCCGATGAGGTGCACCGCCGACCGTCTCGGCGGACGCTCGAGCGTGGAGAACAGCGTGTCCGCCCCCCGCCCACAACAGCTCGGCATAAAAAAGCCACTTCCGAGCGGGTGCTGGAAATGGCGGTGCACCGGTTGGCGCCTCGTGCCCCCACAGAGTACAGCACCCCGCGCTCTCCTGCACATCTGGGACTGCCCGATGTGGGCAGAAGGAGCGAATTTGCGGGCCTCGGAACTCCTTGGATCCTACCTGAAGGTTCGGGTCAGGCGCGGGTGGATCTCCGTGGATGCCGTAGTGACGCGCGGCACGGCGGTAACCTTCGAAATCCACGAGCGAATCGCCTTGGCCGCGGTCTTCGCAGTCTTAGCGGCCATGGTCGCCACTATGGCGAAACTGCTGGGCTGGTGAAATCAAAACCGGTCGAGATCTCGAAAGGGGCCTCGACCGGTACCCGGCCTTTGCCTTCGCTTTCTCACCTGATCGCCGTCCGCGCCCACCTGGCTGGATCGGTGGTCGTTGACGTGGCAATGGTACAGCTAGGTCCCGGGCGCGGTCGTACTCCAGCAGACAGGCCTGCCTCGCCCGAATGCCCTTGCGTACTTATTGCCTTCGCCATTCCTTCTACACCCTCTGCATCGGGCTCATCTCGGCCGACTCGTTGAGCTCCCAGCCCCATGCCACGCGTCTTGAGTAAGCTCTCGGCATGAATTGGCTGAACTGGGCGGGGGCACTGCTTCGCCACATTCGGTATGCGCGCAAGAAGGAACACGAGGCTGAGGAAGCGGACGACGTCGAGAGTCCCGAGACCTGGCTCAGCCTGGACTATGTCCATGAACAGGTACAGACGCAGCTCGAGATCCAGTCAAAGGACTGGGAGGCGATTGACAACCGCCTCCGCCTGATCCTCGGGGTGATAAGCATTGTCTTCGCCGCCGCCGCCGCTTTTCAGCGCGCAGGGTCCAGTTCGGGCGGGTCACCACTGCCATTCTTGGTTGGGACCGTGGCTATCATGGCAGTGGTGTTGTTCCTAGTCGCCGCCGCGATCGCAACGTGGGCCTACTGGCCGTATGACTTCGACCGTCCCCCGAAACCACACGAGTTGCGTGAGCTCTACCTGACCACGGACCCCCGGGAGGTCAAGCTTACCGTCATTGACATCATTCTCTTGGCCTATACTGAGAATGCCCAGATTATTGAGCGCAAGATCACCGCGTTCAAGCAAGCCTTCAGCCTGACGGCAATCGCGACGATCCTGCTGGGGATCGGCCTGATGGCTCAGGTAGCGTGTCAAACCGCCGCGCCCACCTGGCTCTGGTGGCCTTTTGAGCACGCTGGCTGCTAGCGAGACAAAGCAATGAGCACGACGAAGAAAACCCCCAAGAGTCGAGCCGACACCCGCTTGTCAAATCTGGTCTTCGAAGGCGGGAAGACGAAGCAATATCACGTGCACCGTGACAGCCGGACCGGCCAATTTGTCTCCAACACGACCCACGAGAGGAAGCCCGCCTCGACGACGAAAGAGAGTAGCAAGCGGAAGTGAGCGAGGAGCGGCCGAAACCTCCGGTCAAACCTGCCCAGACACGACCCACGCCGAAACCTCGGCCCGACCCTCGGCTGAGCAATCCCAATAAGAAAGCCAACGAGCCGAAGAAACGACTGAAGTAGATGGTGGCCGGCTACTTCTTCTTGGCGCCGCTCTTCTTTGGCGGTGGGATAGTTTCCACCGTCGTCGTCTTCGGTCGCTGCTGTGCTTCCTTCACGGGAATGAATTGACCAGTCTTGGCGTCTCTGCCAATTTTATGTCCGCCCTTGTCAGCCATTGACGAACCTCCATGCGCACGAGTCTGGATCACCCACTTGATTTTATTCGAGACAGCGGTGTGCCGAACGATTCGAAAGAGCCGTCTTCGAAAGAAGACTCGTGCTCCGAGCTGGTCACCCCCGCTACCGACCGTCATCAGCCTCGGCGACCACGCGCGATCACGCTGCGATCTGGTTCGGGCGGCAGGGAACTGGACAAGCGAAGGGCCCGCCGAAGCGGACCCTCTGAGCCGGCCTCTTAGCCGTATCAGCCTTGCGCGAAGAACAAGCCGAGGAATTCCCTAAACCCAAGGGGCTCGTCTTGTGCCAGCGCCCTTTCACATGCGGCTATGTCGTTACCTAGCTCCGACAGTACAAGCCCGTCGAACGCATCCAGGTCTGAGAAGAGCCCAAGCAAGGCAAGATCAAGCTGCATGTCGGTGGGTGCAGCCTGGCGCTCGATGCGGCGGGCCACGCTGCGAAGCCGCTCAGGGGCAGGCACTACAGCGCTGATGGCCATTGCACTCACCTCCTCCAAGATGTAAGACGGATCAAGCCCCCTCCAGGGCCTTCCGTAGTCTTATACGAGCGGCATAGAGCAATTCTGAGACCCTCTGGCTAGAAATTCCCAAAATCTCGCCGACCTCGCTGCTCCGGTACCCATAGAGGTGGCGAAGGAGCATGGCGCGCCGCTGCAGGGAGGGTAGACGGCCGAGCGCCTTAACAAGCGCTTCCTTAACGTCGGTGCTTAAGATCGCTTCCTCGGAGGTGGGCAGAGAAGCCAAACGGTCCAGATCCATCCCATGTCCAAATGTTACGTGTCTTGCCTCTTGACGAAATCTATCAACCATACGATTTCGTACGGCAACGAGCAAATAGGGAAAGAGCTGACCTCGATTGGGATCAAATTTGATTTCATTATCTCTCAGTGCGATAAAAACATCTATAATTGAATCTTGAATAATCTCAGCATGACTGGTGAATCTCCGAGCAGCTAATGACAAATCATTATAGTACCCTTCGAATAATTGATCAAATGCCTCTGAGTCACCACTGCGGACTAGTTTAAGCAAATTCTCGTCAGATAGCGCTTCGGATTCATTTCTATCTGCGAGAGGTGGCTGTTTTCCACTATCGTTCACGAGGATACCTTGGTCGTCGTTTCTTAGCTACTTGAGACCCGGGTCTCCTCCGTGATTCAAAATCAAGCACACTAGAATTTTCAAAATCGAATTGCCAGCTTGGATTCGATCTGGGAAGTTTAGCGGCCCAGGCGATAAGCGTTGTAGGGAATGTAAATCCTATATAGACGGCTGACGGAAGATCCTTTGCGAAAACTGCAGCGAAACCGCCGCCAAGAACAACAAATAGTAAAAAAGCCAGAAGATACAGCTTCGGATGACGAAGAGTGGGGAATCCAAACCTAGCCCAGCCGCGCAATTGAATAATAGTGGGGGCAGCTGCACCGAGGCAGCCGGTTAAGAACAGCCATGCTACTGCAGGAGTTTCTATAGTAGAAACCTCGCTAGGGAGCTAGCCCGCCCGGTGTAGTGGACAGAACGGGGTTGAGAGACTCCTAGCAAGGTATTGGTCCCTCTCTTATGAGTTCATCAACACCCTGCTGGAGCCTCGTAGCTACCACCCAAGCTAGTCGTCTGGGTCTGAGGCTTCGCGTACGATCTCGGCCCGCACGAAGGTGGGCTTCGCCTGCCTGGCCAATTCACATTCTCGTTCGCTGCGACACGCGACCCGATAGAAGGGTCGGAGGGAATCACTGGTTTGCTCCATAGCCGTATAGGTCCACCAGCCAGGGAAGAACCGGTCTCGTGCCGAACGAAGGTCTTCTTCCCGATTCATGCGTGTCCTCCCACAGGTCTGTTTGCCCCACCACTACCAGCGCCGCACAGACAACTGGTAAAGGTCAGCGAGGCTTTGCGCGCTTGTACCTGTCCGCCTCGAGTCCACCGACTGGCCTGGTTCTAGGTCCCTCGCGCACGTAGAACCTGGCCTCATCCGCCTTCTTGGGATCCTCTAGAAGGTAGAACCACTCCGTGTCCGGTGCTCTCACTGAGATCATACACAACCGGACGCCCTGAAACTCTCTAGGCTCGAACGTGACCCACACGCTGGGCGACGGTGAAATGCGGGTCTTGATGATGTCCTGGAGCCTCAAATGATACCAGTCCCAATCATGACCCTGGAGATCCATCTCGATCCCAACACATGTGTAGCGCCCATAGGCTGGGAATCCTCGTAGCTTTTGATGGGCGGTTTCGTTCTTGAACTTGTCCGTCTCGAGCACACCAACTACAACACGTCCACCGTCGGCGTTCAGCATTCCAACAATGGATTTAAGTATGCCGTGGTTCGTAATCTGCTCGGCCGGTTGCATCTGCACAGGCTGAGTCTGTGACTCATCCTGGTGGAGCCACCGACCAATATCTA
>JADZDV010000369.1 GCA_020850915.1 Chloroflexota bacterium
ACGCGTTCAACCCCAGTCGCCGGGCGCGCAGCCCCACCTGCCCCAGCGACTCCTCGCCCGAGACGTACAGCACAGGCCGCCCCCCCCGCGCCGCGAGATCGGCCACCTGCATGAGCAGGGTGGACTTCCCGACGCCCGGATCGCCGCCGATCAGCACCAGCGACCCCGCCACGATCCCGCCCCCCAGCACCCGACTGAACTCTCCCATCGGCAGCGCCGCGCGCTGGAGGTCGTCGGCGCCGATCTCCGAGAGGCGAACGCTCCGGGCAGGCCCCCGTGCAGCCAACGCGGTGGCTACCGCCTTGCCGCCTTCGACCACGCGGGGCAGGGTCTCAACGAGCGTGTTCCATTCCTCGCACGCCGCGCACCGCCCCGACCACTTCGGCCAGCGGGCGCCGCACCGTTCGCAGACGTATTCGGCTCGTCCCTTTGCCATACCTTCCACCCCGGGCACTCGCCTGCCGGTCCTTCGCCGCCCTCCCCCTGGCCTTCAGTCCCGGACACGAAAAGAGCGAGAAGTCAGGCGCTGGACCCGACTCCTCGCTCCCGCTCTCAGAGTCCGCTGACTCAGGCGCTCTCGACCAGGATCTTCGACTCCATCGTGAGGTCGTCGCCCTGCCGGTCCACGACGACCGTGTCGCCAGGCGCAAACCGTCCGTGGAGCAGCCCCTCCGACAGCGGATCCTCGATCAAGTTCATGATCGCCCGCCGGAGCGGCCGTGCCCCGAAGACCGTGTCGTAGCCCCTCTCCAGCAGCAGGTCCTTCGCCCCGTCCGTGACTTCGATCGTCAGCCGCTGCTCGGTGAGCTGCGTCTGGACCCGCGCCAGCAGCAGGTCGATGATCATCCGCACCTGCTCCTTCTGGAGCGCGTGGAAGACGACCGTCTGGTCGATGCGGTTCAGGAACTCGGGGCGGAAGAGCTTCTTCATCTCTCCTAGCACCTTCTCCTTCATCCGCTCGTACGCCTGCGCCGAGGCCTTGTCCGCGGCCACCGTCTGGCGGAAGCCGACGAACGTGTCCTGCTTGATCAGGTCCGCGCCGACGTTCGACGTCATGATGATGATCGTGTTGCGGAAGTCCACCTTGCGGCCCTTGGCATCCGTCAGGCGACCCTCGTCCATGATCTGGAGCAGGATGTTGAATACTTCGGGATGGGCTTTCTCGATCTCGTCCAGCAAGATCACCGAGTAGCCCTTGCGACGCACTGCTTCGGTGAGCTGGCCGCCTTCCTCGTATCCGATGTAGCCGGGAGGCGCACCGACCAGCCGGGCCACGGAGTGCCGCTCCATGAATTCCGACATGTCGATCTTGATCATCGAGTCTTCGCTGCCGAACATGAACTCGGCCAGCGCCCGCACCAGCTCTGTCTTGCCAACGCCAGTGGGCCCCAGGAAGATGAACGAGCCGATCGGACGGCGCGGGTCCTTCAGCCCCGCTCGCGCGCGGCGGACCGCCTTGGCGACCGTCGAGATCGCCTCTTCCTGGCCCTTGACGCGGTTCGTGAGCGCCTCTTCCATCTTGAGCAGCCGCTCGGACTCGGCCTCGGCAATCCGCATGACCGGACTGCCCGTCCACATCGCCACCACGTGGGCGATGTCCTCCTCGTTCACGATCGCCTTGTCAGACGTCTGCCGGCTCTGCCAGCCGCTCTCCAGCTTCTCCAGCTTGCCGCGCAGCTTGGCTTCCTGGTCGCGGTACTCCGCCGCCAGCTCGTACTGCTGATTGGAGATCGCCGCTTCCTTCTCGTTCTGGACGCTCTCCAGGTGGCGCATCACCTCTTTCAGGTTCGGCGGCGCGCTCGCCCGCTGCATCCGCACACGGGACGCCGCCTCGTCCACCAGATCGATCGCCTTGTCAGGCAGGAATCGATCCGAGACATAGCGCGCTGCCAGCTCCGCCGCCGCCTTCAGCGCCTCGTCGCTGATCTCCAGCCGATGGTGCTGCTCGTACCGCTCCTTGATCCCGCGCAGGATCTCCACCGTCTCCTCGAGGGTCGGCTCCTCCACCAGCACCGGCTGGAAGCGGCGCGCCAGCGCCGCGTCGCGCTCGATATATTTCCGGTACTCGTCGAACGTTGTCGCGCCGATCGTCTGCAGCTCTCCGCGCGCCAGGGACGGCTTCAGGATGTTCGAGGCGTCCACCGCGCCCTCCGCCGCCCCCGCGCCCACCAGCGTGTGCAGCTCGTCGATGAACAGGACGCAGTTGCCCGAGTTCTTCACCTCTTCGATGATCTTCTTGAGCCGCTCCTCGAACTCGCCACGGTACTTCGTGCCTGCCACCAGCGAGCCGATGTCCAGCGTGAGCAGGCGCTTACCGATCAGCGTCTCCGGCACGTCGCCGGACGCGATCCGCTGCGCCAGCCCTTCGACAATCGCCGTCTTGCCAACGCCCGGCTCCCCAATCAGCGCCGGATTGTTCTTCGTGCGACGGGAGAGAATCTGAATGACCCGCTCGATCTCCCGCGCTCGTCCGATCACTGGGTCAAGCTTGTTCGCCCGCGCCGCCGCCGTCAGGTCCATCCCCAACTGGTCGATCACCGGCGTCTTACTGGCACGGTGCGATTCCTGCTGCGAGTACGTTGCCGACTGGTTCAGGACGTAGATCACCTGCGACCGGACTTTGTCAAGCGAGACGCCCAGCGACTCCAGGACGCCCGCCGCGATGCCCTCACCCTCGCGCACCAGACCTAGCAGCAGGTGCTCGGTGCCGATGTAGTGGTGATTGAGTCGCCGCGCCTCGTCCACTGACAGCTCGATCACCTTCTTCGCGCGAGGGGTGAGACCGATGTCACCAGTGACGGTGCGGTCGCCGCGGCCGATGATGAACTCCACCGCGGAGCGCACTTTGTTCAGCTCGACGCCAAGATTGGCAAGAACCTTGGCCGCCACACCCTCGCCCTCACGCACCAGGCCGAGCAGCAGGTGCTCCGTCCCGATGTAGTTGTGATTGAAGCGCTGCGCCTCTTCCTGCGCGAGCTGCAGGACCTTTCGCGCCCGCTCCGTAAATTTGTCGAAGCGATCAGGCATGGCTGTTACTCCAGATACATGGTCCCAGACGTTCGATCAGTTCGTCCCACAGGCCAGACGCAAGACCCGGTCCCACGCTAGCCCGCCGCCGGGAACGAGCGACCGGTTACCCTTCAGCGATCCCCGCCTCTCGCCGCGACGCCGGATCCTCGGCGTTGCCGCGCTCAGACGAGGGCTGAGACTCAGCGGCATTGTCGTCCGCTGCCGCTTCCGCGACGGAGGCCGCCTCCTCCACCGAGACGCTGCTGTCGCGCGCTCCGGTCGGCGCTTCCTCAGACGCGGCGTTCGCGCCGGCCGCGGCTATCCCGGCCTCCTCCGCCTCTTCGACGACCGCCCCGTCGCCGGAGACGCTCGCCGTCTCGTTCGTCGTCTCGACGTCCAGGACGGACGGTTCAGTTGAGCCGGCCTCGGCCTCCAGCGGACCGGAGTCCGAATCCGCCCCGTCGTCGGATGACACTCCAGAAGCAATGGTGGCGCCCTGGTCGGCGTCCGCCTCTGCTCGCTCCTGGTACTCAACCTGGCGCAGGCTGAGTCCAAGACGATGCCGCTGCGGATCCACCTTGATAACCCGAAGCTGCAGGTCCTCGCCCTCACGCACGACCTGCTTCGGATGCGTGATGCGCTCGTCGGACAGCTCCGAGATGTGAATCAGTCCTTCCACGCCAGGCTCGATCTCGGCAAACGCGCCAAACGTCGCCAGCTTGGTGATCTTGCCCCAGACATCCATCCCAATCTGGTACTTCTCGGACACGCGCGACCACGGCTCTCCCTGGAGCCGTTTCAGACTCAGCGCGATCTTCCTCGTTTCGCGGTCCACCGCGACAACGTAGACTTCGACTTCCTGGCCCAGCTTCAACACCTGGCTCGGATGCGTGACCTGGCCCCAGGACAGCTCGGACAGGTGGATCAGGCCGTCCGCGCCGCCAAGATCAACAAACGCGCCGAAGTCGCAAATGCTGCTGACGACGCCCTTCCGAACCTCGCCCGGCTGCAGCTCCGCCAGCAGCCGCTCCTTCTCTCGCTGCCGCCGCTCCTGCATCGCGGCCCGTTCGGAGAGGATCAGCCGGTTCCGCCGACGATTGATCTCGATGACCTTCAGGAAGATGGCGCGGCCCTTCATCGACTCCAGCCGCTGCTCCACGTTCTCCTCGCCCGCGCGCCGGAGATCGGCGATCTGGGACAGAGGCACAAACCCGCGCACTCCATGCACCAGGACGATCAGCCCGCCCTTGTTGTGCTCGACGACTTCGCCCTCGATGACCTCGCTAGACTCACGGATCTTCTCGAGCTGGCGCCAGCCCCGCTCGGCCTGGGCGCGCGACAGCGACAGCACCACACGGCCTTCCGGGTCCTCCGGCTGCATGACGTACGCAAGCACGTCCTGCCCAACCCTCAGGCCATCGCCCTCCTGCATCCAGCGCGGTATCTCGTGCAGCGGAACGACTGCCTCTGACTTCGCGCCGATGTCGACCAGGATCTCATCCCGGTCCACGCGCACCACAACGCCGTCAACGACGTCCCCACGACGCAACTGCTTGTATCCCTGAGCCTGCTCGCTGAGCAGCGCGTCCATTCCCTGCTCGCCGCCCGCCGGGGGCGCCTCTGCCCCCTCGTCCGTGGCCCGCGGGCCGTTCTCTTCGTCGTCTGCCAACTACGTGCCTTATCTCCGAAGTTAAAAGGATTATACGCCAGCCAGAGAGAGCCAGCCAAGCTTTAGCGCACTTCCCGACGCCCTTCGATCGCTCGCCCCAGGGTCAACTCGTCCGCGTATTCGAGGTCGCCTCCCACCGGCAGTCCGAACGCGATCTGCGTCACCTTCACGTTGAGCGGACGCAACGCGTTCCTCAGATGATGTGCCGTCGCTACGCCCTCGGTGTTGGGATTCGTCGCGAGTATGACCTCGCCCACTTCGCCACTCTGCAGTCGCTGAATCAGCTCGGCGATCTTCAACTGCTCCGGCATGATCCCCTCGATCGGCGAGAGGTGTCCGTGGAGCACGTGGTACCGCCCCCGAAACTCCCGCGTTCGCTCGATCGCCAGAACGTCCAGCGGCTCTTCGACCACGCAGATCACTGACGCGTCACGCGTCTCGCCCCGGCAGATCACGCACGGGTCCTCGTCCGTGATGTTCATACAGACGGAGCAGTACGTCACCGACTGCTTCATCTGGATGATCGCCTCGGCCAGCTCTCTGGAGACCGCCTCCGGCGTCCGCAGGAGGTGGAACGTGAGCCGCTGCGCGGTCTTCGGGCCGATGCCTGGCAGTCGAGCAAACTGCTCGATCAGCCGACTGACAGGTTCAATCGTTGGCTGCATACGGTCGTGAGCTGCGCTTTCCAGGCAAGAGCCTCAGGTCAGGCCCGGTATGCGAAGCCCACCCGTCACCTGACCCATTCGCTGCTCCGTCAGCTTCAGCGACTGGGCCTGCGCGTCGTTGAACGCGGCCAGCACCAGATCCTGCAGCATCTCGACGTCCTCGGGATCCACCACCGACGGGTCGATCGACACGCCGCGGACTTCCTGCTTGCCGGTCATTACCACCCTGACGGCCCCTCCGCCGGCCGAGCCCTCGACCTGCGCGTCGGCAAGCTCCGCCTGGGCCTGGGCCAGCTTGTTCTGCATCTGCTGCAGTTGGCGCATCATTTCCCGCTGGTTCGGCATCATGGTTTTCATCTCTCCACGCGGTATGGAACATCATAATCGACTGACTGACAGCCACGCCGAAAGGAATGGGTGCGACCGAGCACCTTGCAGGAGCCGCCGCCAACCGGTGGGGGCGGACCGATGGAGCCTGTCTCAGAATGGCAGTTCCCGCCACTTCGGGTTCCCGTTTGGCCGGGACGCCTGGGCAACCGAAGCCCCGAAAACTATGCGATTCTCGAATTCTGAGACAGGCTGGATGTGTCCGCCCGCGGTGCCTCATCTACAGGTGCGCGGCCGCGCTCCTACTCCAACGGCTCCAGCTCCCCGCCGAAC
>JADZDV010000370.1 GCA_020850915.1 Chloroflexota bacterium
CCCGATCTCCCGCAGTGCCTTGGCCAGCGCGTTCTGGCGGGGATACGCGGCGAGCTTGCGCAGCAGGACGGACGGCGGTACCGTCCCCGCCCGGACCGAGGCGGCCATCCGCAGCACCTCGTCCCAGTTCTCCTCGATGAGCCGCAGGTTCACCACGCCGCCGATCAGCGGCTCCAGCATCGCGTAGCGTGTCCCTTGGTCCGCCACAATGAGCTTGCGGTCTGCCAGGTCCCGGATGCGCGGCGCGAAGCGGAAGCCGAGAAGGTGGCACAAGCCGAACACATAGTCCGCCACCCCGCCGGTGTCGGTGTAGTGCTCGCGGATCGAGAGCGACGTCTCGTGGTGGAGCAGGCCGTCCAGCACATAGGGCGCCTCGCTGGCCGTGGCGGCGATCACCTTCGTGTGGTAGGGGCCGAAGCGATCGGAGAGGTGGGTGTAGAACCTGACGCCAGGCTCGGAGCCGTAGCGGGCGTTGCGCTCGGCCCCGGCCTCGCCGTGCCCGCCGGCCCGGAAGAACTGGCCGTCCGAGGAGGACGTGTCCCCTTCGCCCCAGAGGGCGCTCAGGGGCTCGGCGTGGATGGCCTCCACCAGGGCGGCGAGGCCGGCGGTGTAGGTCTCATCGCGGATATGCCACTCGGCGGTCCAGAGGAGCCGCGCGTGGCTCAGGCCGCTGGAGCTGCGAGCCATGCGGGAAAGGCCGAGGTTGGTGGCGTCGGCCAGGATCGCGCTCATCAGGACCACGATGTCGGCGGGCGGCTCCCCCGTGCGCAGATGGACGAACCGCTCCGCGAACCCGGTCCACCCATGCACCTCCGTCAACAGGTCCGTGATCCGCAGGCGGGGCAGCATCCCGTAGAGCCGTCGGGCCAGCTCGTCCGCTGCCTGGGAGTGGTCGCGCCGGATGGGGCTGATCGACAGCCGCTCGTTGGCGATGGTCGCCCCCGGCAGCTCGCCGCGGGCCGCCTGGTCATCGGCCTCGCGCAGCCGGCGCTCCAGCGTGACCAGGCGCTCGCCGCGCCAGTCATGGAACACATCAGGCACCGAGAGCCGCAGCTCACCCTCCCGCCGCAGGTCGGCGAAGACATCCGTCGGCAGAAGGAAGGCATCGAAAGCGCGGAAGGCCCGACTGCCCTCGACCCAGACGTCGCCCGCCCGCAGCCGGTCCCGCAGATGCACCATGACGGCCAACTCGTACGCCCGCCGGTCGAGGGAGGCACCGGAGCCGACCAGTTGGCGCCAGACGGGCGAGAGGAACGCGGTGGGGACGGTGTCGGGCAGGCTGCGCCGCCCGGCCGCGTGCATCGCCTTCAGCGCCCCGAGCGCGGCGAGCAAGGGATCGCTGGCCTTCCACGAGCGGAAGGTAAAGGCGGACAGCAGGGCCATCGTCATGCGCCGCACTGCCGGGTAGGCGTCCAGGACCTCGGCGAGGTTGTCCTCCCGCGCGCCGTCCATCGTCCCGTCCGCCTCTGCCACCAAGGTGGCAAGCCGATCCCAACCCATCGACCGCTCCACCGCGGCGAGCGGATCGGCGCCAGCCTGACGGGCCGCCACCATCGTTTTTGCCATTGCCAGCAAGGCACGGGTCGTGGTGACCAGCACCTGGGCGCGCTGGACCACGCTCTCTTTGTGCTTGTTGTCGGCCTTCCGGAAGATGCCGCCGACCAGTTTGTCGAACATGGCGATGGCCGCGTCGGTCAGCAGCGCCTCCATCTCGCGGGCGAAGACGACCAGCGTGGCCAGCCGGCGCTGCTCGTCGAAGCGGGAGACGTGCTGGGCATCGAGGATGGCCGTCTCCCGAGCGATGGCGGCATAGCGGGCGCGATGAACCCGCTGCTCCCGGTCCGGCTCGATCCCGAGGGCGCGCACCGCTTGCAGCCGCTCGATAAGACCGTCCAGGTTCTTCTGCGCCGGCGCCTCGGGCCAGTTCCGGATCCAGGAGAAGGGCGTCCGCCAGCGGACCACATCAACCGTCAGCAGCCGTTCCAGTCCGGCTCGGCGCTCCATGTCGATCCCGGCGAGCAGGGCCTGGTGCGCCTGCTGGCGGGCACGGGCCCGTGCAGACAGGCCGATGCGCTCCAGCACGGCAGGCGCCGGAAGCAGGACACGATGCTCCCGGAGGCGGCCGATCATGGCAGCGACGAGGGCCTCGCCCCGGTCGGTGCCGGTCGCCTCCTCCAGGGCCACTTTGGCCGTCGTGCGGTAGTCCTCCCGCCCGAAGGGACGGACGCCGAGGTAGGCCTGCAGCTCGCCCAGGTGCTCCCTGCGCGTCTCTTCCCGCTGGGCGTAGAGCGAGAAGGCGTCCGCGCCGATGCCAAGCTGCCCGCCGATGTAGGCGAGCATGTCCGCCGGCGGCGCGTCCTCGGGGCCGAGGACCCGGCCGGGGAAGCGCAGGTAGGCGAGCAGCACCGCAAAGCCGAGGCGGTTGGGCTCGCGCCGGCGCTGGCCGATGAACACCAGGTCCTCCGGCGAGAACGTGTAGTGGCGCACGATACCCGCGGCATCGCCCGGCGGATCAAAGAAGGCAGCGCGGACGGACGGAGACAGGAGTTGGCGTGGTTTCATGGAGATGGGATCCGCCCCGGCGCGTCCCGCAACGGTCGCAGGAGTTTGTGGACATCAGCCGGTTTATGGACGTATTATCGGGACGGGTACGCTCGGTCTTCAGGCCAATCCGAACCGCCGTCCTGCAACCGGTCGTTTCCTGGACAACGGGAGGAGTCCCATGGCACACATCCTCGGGTACGCCCGGGTGTCCACCGACGATCAGGACCTGGACGGCCAGAAACGGCGCCTCGCAGCCGCCGGCGCCTTCCGCGTGTTCGAGGACGTGGTCTCGGGTAAGACGTTCGACCGCCCCGGCCTGGCATCCCTCCTGGACCACATCCGCCCCGGCGACACCTTGGCCGTCGTGCGCCTCGACCGTCTCGGCCGCTCGCTGCGGGAGCTGCTCGACGTGGTGGAGACGCTGAAGGAGCGCGGGGTAGCGCTGCTCTCGTTGGAGGAGCAGCTCGACACCTCCTCGGCCGCAGGGGAGCTGGTTTTCCACGTCTTCGGCGCCATCGCTCAGTTCGAGCGCCGTCTCATCGCGGAGCGGACCCGCGACGGGCTGGCCGCGGCGAGAGCGAAGGGCAGCCGTCTGGGCCGGCCGCCGCTGGATCAGGAGAAGCTGGACGCGGCGCTGTTGCTGGTGACAGGCGGCATGTCGCCGACCAGGGCGGCGCGCCAGGTTGGCCTCGGGCGGTCAACGCTCTACCGGGAGATCCAAGGCCGGTCGCCACCGGAGAACGCTTAGCGTACGATTTCTGACATCCTCTGCCATGACCCCGGATCGATGCAGCGGTCGGCGGCGAAGGCGTCGAGGCTCGGCTTCTCGATGGTCACCTTGCCGTTGACCCACTCGATGCCCAGCAGCAGCGCGAGGTCCTTGGCGCCGCCGCCCGCGGCGCAGGCGTGGCAGTGCCACACGCCCTTGGCCGGGTTCCATGACGCCGACGGTTCATGGTCATCATGCGCCGGGCAGAGAAACAGGATCTCGTCGCCGCGTTTGACGGCGGTCTTGCCGGGTGGCTGGCGCTGTTCCACGGCGCGGG
>JADZDV010000371.1 GCA_020850915.1 Chloroflexota bacterium
CCTTCATGCTGGGCGGGGTCCTGTCCGGGCAGTACGGCCACCTCAACCAGGTGAGCGCGACGCTCTGGCTGCCGTGGGCGCTCTTACCGATGGACCGCGCGCTACGGGCGAAGAGCCTGGCCTGGAGCATCCGCTGGCTGACGGTGCTGTCCGTGTGCCTGGGACTGCAGGTGCTGGCGGGCCATCCGCAGCAGACCTACATGACGCTTGTCTGCGCGGGCTGGCAGGCAGCCTGGCGGTTGTGGGGCGCACCGCTGCGCACCTGGATTGCCGGCGGGGCGGCGTTGGGCGCGTCCATCGCGCTGGGGATGGGCCTGGCGGCGGCGCAGCTCCTGCCGACGCTCGAGCTGGCCAGAGAGTCGATCCGGAGCGGAGGGCTGGAGTACCGGGAGGCGATCGCCGGGTCGCTGTGGCCGTGGCTGATGGCGCGGGCCGTCATGCCGAGCTTCGTGAACGACCTGGGATCGACCGAGTTCCTGGCGTACGTGGGGATCGTGCCGCTCCTGTTAGCGCTCATCGCGGCGAGCTTCGTCCGACGGCGAGGGCTGGCGCTGGCGGCGGGACTGGCGCTCGGCGGTCTATTCCTGGCCCTCGGCGGGGCCAATCCGCTGTACCCGGTGCTCCACGCCGCCGTGCCGGGGTTCTCGTCGTTCCGGGTGCCGTCCAGGTGGGCGCTGGTGTATACGCTGGGAATCGTCGGGATGGCGGCACTACGGTGGCACGAGCTGCGCGAACGAAGCTGTCGATGGCAGGTCACGCGTCGCGCCGTGGGGGTTGTGTTGGGAGTCGTCCTGGTTGGCGGGGGGCTCTATGTTGGCGGCGCGCGGGCGACGCGCGAGCTGCAGGCGGCGTGGGCCGGGCTGGCGCTTGGCGGAGGGCTGCTGGCGGCTGCCGTGGCGCGAGCGGCAGTGATCGGGCGGCGGATGCCCGCGCCGAGCCTCGTCGGTCGGCGCTCCGCCATGGGATCCTGGAGGCGGAGGCTGCTGCCTGCGGCGACCGCCGCGCTGCTGCTGCTGGCGGCGGTCGAGCTGTGGCTGGCGGGTGGAGACCTGGCGCCGCGGCGGCCGGTGCCGATCGACGCGTACGCGCCAGTGCGGGACAGCACCCTGTTCCTCCAGGCCAGGACCGGCGAGGCGCGGACGCTGAGCGTGGCGGACGAGGCGTACGAGCTGAAGGAGGCGCCGGACCTGCGGGAGTGGTTCGCCGGACTGGGGCAGGACGTGGTGACGGAGACGATCGTCGCTCTGAAGCGGCACGAGGTGCTGACGCCGAACCTGAGTCTGCTGTACCGGCTCGAAGACGTGGACGGGTACGACGGAGGATTGCTGCCGACGCGGCGGTATTTCCAGCTTGCCAGCGCGCTCCTGCCAGAGGATCAAGCACGGCCGGATGGGGTGCTGGTGTCGCGGCTCCACGGCGTGCCCGGTCGCGCATGGCTCGACCTGTTCGGAATCCGGACCGTGCTGACGGGGCGGAACGAGGACTTCGTGGAGGACGGGCTGATCCGGTACGATCGCGCGCTGACACGGGACGTGCCGCTAGGCGAGTCTCTGACGGTCAGGAGGGTGCCAGCTCGCGGGTACACCATCCTGGGCCTGATCTCGTCCGTGGCGGGAGGCAGCGCTGGCGCCGGGAGCACCGTGGGCTGCGTGGCGGTGGAGGCCGATGCGGGCGCGTGCCAGCCGCTCGTGCTGGGCCGTGACACGGGAAGGGCGGAGACACCCACCGCGGAGAGCGAGGGCCTGTCGCGGACCGACCTCGGATCGACGAGTGGAAGTCGGCGCTACGAGTACTTCGCTCGCGTGCGGCTGCCCGACACGCCCGTCGAAGCACTGACGATCCGGAATCAGTCGGATGGCGCGCTGATTGTTCGAGCAGCGACCTTGATCGACGACCGCGATGGCGCGACGACCTCGCTGGTGCTGGACGACGGCATGGATCGCACTGAGTTTTTCGACATGAACGTGTACGAGGTGCGGGATGCGGCGCCGCTGGCCTACCTGGCGAGCGAGGTTGGGACGGGAACGGACGACGAGGTGCTGGCGCTGCTACGGCGGCAGGCGACCGGGCGCACGCAGGCGGTGGTGGCGCCGGGGCTCGCGGTTCCGCCAGGGGTGGCGGCGGGTGCTGGAACGGTCGCCTATGGCGCGCGGGCGGCGGAGCTGCACACGATCCGCGTGAACAGCCCGACCGAGGCGCTGCTGGTGGAGCGAGAGCCGTTCTATCCAGGATGGCGGGCGTTCGTGGATGGGCGCGAGGTGCCGGTTCAGCGCGTCAACGTGGCGTTCCGGGGGGTCGTGGTGCCGGCCGGTGCGCACGAAGTGCAGTTTCAATTCGACCCGGGCTCGTTTCGGCTGGGAGTATGGGTCAGCGTCGCCAGCCTTGGCGTGCTACTGGCGCTGGGGTTTGCTGGCGCGTGGTGGGGACGAGCGCGTGTGGAGACGGGGCTCGGGGTGGTCGCGGCTCGGCGGGGAGCTTCGGACGACCGGGGAGAGCGATGAGCGGCGAGGAGCTACGCGGGCCGCTGCTCGCGCTGTTGGTCGTGGCTGACGGGCCGCTGGACATAACAGCGCTGGCTCGCACGCTGGAGGCGCCGATCGAGGAGGTTGAAGCGGCGGCCAGGGATCTCATGGCGGAACCGCCGGTGGGACTGGCAGTCCAGCGACTGGACGACGAGGTGCAGCTCGGAACGGCGCCGGAGATGGCACCGTACATCCGTCGCCTGCGGGGGAGCGCGGAGGTGCAGCGGCTGACCCGCGCGGCGCTGGAGGTCCTGGCGGTCGTGGCGTACCGGCAGCCGGTGACGCGGGGTGATATCGAGGCGGTGCGTGGGGTGAGCAGCGACCACGCGCTGGAGACGCTGCTCGCGCGCGGCCTGGTGGCGGAGGTGGGCCGGCGGGAGAGCGTGGGGCGGCCGGCGCTGTTCGCCACGACGCACGAGTTCTTGAGATTGGCGGGGATGTCCAGTCTGGAAGAGCTGCCGGCACTGCCAGAGGGAGGCGGGAGCGGGGCGGAGCCAGCGTAGAGTGAACGGCGCGCCGATGCGCAGGCGCGGGAGGCGGTCGACGCCCAACGAGCAGAGGCGGGGCAGGCCGGGCCCACCGCGGCCGCCGAGGGTCTCAGCAGGATGCTCCTCGGTGGCGAGGGCGCCGCCCGCTGGCGGCGCGGGCTGAAGGAGGAGGACCGCGACCAGGTGATCGTGGTCGTGGGCGCCTGGTACGGCATCGTCCACCTGTCGGAGTTTGGGATTCTCTCCGGGCTGCGCCTCAAGACCTTGCCGCCACAGCTCGGCTCGCGCCACGGCATCCTGGCCCGCCTCGGCCTCGACCAGTGACGGCTTGTATCAAGACATCAGCATGGCCCGCGGCGCGAGTTGACGGGTTTTCTGGAGGGTCGCTAGAATGTGAGGGCCGCGGCATGGGCCGTGGATTCCGTTTGTGCTGAGAAGGTCGACGCTGCATGTATGCCGTGATTGAGTCTGGCGGGAAGCAACACAAGGTCCGGCCCGGAGACACCATTGACGTGGAGCGTCTGGAGGCTGAGGCGGGCAGCTCGCTGACGCTCGACCGGGTGCTGCTCGTTGCCGACGACGACAACGTCCAGGTGGGAACCCCGCTCGTAGCGGGCGCGACGGTGGCCGCGGAGGTTGTTGAACAGAAGCGTGGTCCGAAGATCATCGTGTTCAAGTACAAGGCGAAGGTCCGATACCGGAAGAAGCAGGGCCACCGGCAGTCGCTGACGACGTTGAAGATCACCGACATCCAGGGTGCATCTCAGGGAGCGAAGAGTGGCTCATAAGAAGGGCATGGGGAGCTCGCGGAACGGGCGAGACAGCGCCGGACAGCGTCTGGGCGTGAAGCGGAGCGATGGCCAGGCCGTCCTGGCCGGGAGCGTTCTAGTGCGCCAGCACGGGACGAAGGTGCGCCCCGGGCGCAACGTTGGCGTAGGGCGGGATTTCACGCTGTTCGCTCTGATCGATGGTACAGTGAGGTTTGAGAACGCCACGAAGTTTCGCAAGCGAGTGAGCGTGTACTCGGAACCCACGGAGGCTCTCGTTGAAGCCTGAGATCCATCCAAAGTACGGCGAGGCCACCGTTCACTGCTCCTGCGGGAACGAGTGGAAGACTCGCTCCACGAAATCGACGCTGCGCGTCGACCTGTGCTCGAGATGCCACCCGTTCTTCACGGGCGAGCAGCGCCTGGTGGACACGGCCGGGCAGGTCGAGCGATTCCGCCGCCGGGCCGCGCAGGCGGCCAGGAAGTCGTAACTCCTCTCAGTCTCCGGCGAGCGGGCGCTGCTGTCACCCGCTCGAGGAGCGTCACGAGCCGCGCTGATGGCGTCTAGCCGCGTCTACTACGGCGGGCAGGCGGTGCTCGAAGGCGTGATGATGCGCGGCCGGGCGTACGTGTCGGTCGCCGTGCGTGCGCCGGACGGACAGATCGTTCTGCGCTCGGAGCCGCTCCCGCGCCGCCTCTACGCCGGCTTCGTTGGTCGGACTCCGTTTCTTCGCGGCCTGACGATGCTCTGGGACTCACTGGGTCTCGGCATGAAGGCGCTCATGTTCTCGGCGGATGTCGCCTCTGAAGGCGAGGGTGCCGAGATGCCGCGCTCCGTGCGCTGGACGAGCGTGGCGACGGCGATGCTCTTCGGTGTGGGCATCTTCTTCGTGCTGCCGGTGCTGCTGGCGACGTTCATCGAGGGCCTCACTGGCTCGGCGCTGCTGGCTCACAGCGTGGAAGCGATCGTGCGGCTGCTGCTGCTGATCGGCTACGTGGGGCTCATCGGGCTGCTGCCGGACATCCGGCGAGTGTATGCCTACCACGGCGCGGAGCACATGACAATCCACGCCTTCGAGGCGGGCGACCCGCTCGATCCCGAGCATGTTGGGCGGTACAACCCGGCACACCCGCGTTGCGGGACGGCGTTCCTGTTGCTGGTGGTGGCGATCTCGATCCTCGTGTTCGCGCTTGTCGGCAGCCCAACGCTGCCGCTCCGACTTCTGTCTCGGATCCTTCTCATCCCGGTGATCGCGGGGATCGCGTACGAGATCCTGAAGATCGGCGGCGCCCATCACGATCATCCTCTGGTCCGGCCGATTGTCTGGCCGGGGCTGGCGTTGCAGCGGCTGACCACGCGCTATCCTGACGAGTCACAGATGGAGGTCGCGATCGCGGCGTTCCAGGAGATGCGGGCGCGGGAGGCCGGAGCGGCGGCCGGGGCGACCGCGCCGCGGGACAGTGCCGCCCTCGCCTGACGCGGAGCGGGGTGAGCCGCCTCTCTGGAGTCGGGGCCGTTCGGCTCCACAGGAGCGTGTTGCCCTTGATTGACACGGGATGAGCCGCTGGGGGTGTAACCGCGCGGCGTCAGGCGAGGCGGGCGAGCAGGATGCCGATCTCGAACAGCAGGTAGAGCGGCAGGCTGACCAGCGTCTGGTTGAATGGATCGGGCGTTGGGGTGATGACAGCGCCCACGACAAAGGCGAGCACGACGGCGTACTTACGGAACTTCTTGAGCCGCTCGACGTTAAGAACCCGCAGCTTGCTCAGGAAGTAGATCGCGAGCGGCATTTCGAACGCGACCCCCATCCAGAAGAGCAGAGTGGAGACCGTCTCGAGGTACGCCTCGAGGCGCCAGTTGACGATCACCCCGCCAAGATCGAAATTCCGGAGGAAGCCGATCGCCGCGGGAAGGATGAACAGATAGCCGAATGTCACGCCGACCAGAAAGCTGAAGGTGGCGCCCGGCAGAAGCATCCAGAGGTATTTCTTCTCGTGCGGCAGGAGCGCTGGCAGCACAAACATCACCGTCTGGTAGAGGATGACCGGCAGCGCGAGCGAAATGGCGATGATCATGCCGATCTTGAAGTAGGCGAAGAACACTTCGCCTGGCTCGATGACCTGGAGGTTCTGAAGGCCGCCCACCGGCACGGCGAGCAGATGCGCCACGCGGCTGACGGCGTTGACCCACTGACCCGCCGCGTCGGGCGGTGGCGTTGGGGCAATGGCAACGATGAGGCCGAGCACAACAGCAAGGGCGGCCTTGATCAGGCGGTCCCGGAGCTCCGTGAGGTGCTCCATCATGGTCATGGAGCCCTCATCGGGAGTCACCGACTGGCCGGTGGCGTCGTCGTTCACGTCCGGGCGGATCTCGAGATCGGTCGCCATGGTCTCATCTCAGTATCGGCGCATCGTTGCAAGTAAGGAGAGCATAAACA
>JADZDV010000372.1 GCA_020850915.1 Chloroflexota bacterium
GCAGCTCCACTACAGGGCACGGCTCCTGGTACAGGTACAGCCGCCGTGCGCGCGGGTTGTGGTTCACCCGGGTGTCGGTCTCAGCCAGGATCCCGATCGTCCGTTCGCTGACGCCGGAGACGTGCGACAGGATCGTCTTGGAGCCCAGAAGTCCAAGCCCCTGGTCATAGGCCCATTCGATGGCGTTCCCGTACGCATGGCACCAGTAGCCCACGTCGTACTTGTCCATCAGCGCCCTGAGGCCCTCCGCTTGCGCCCTGGCGAACTGCTCGTGCTCCGGCTTCCACATCGGATCCATCGGGTTCTGGTTGCCGAAGCGGGACGCGCCGGTGCAGTAGTCCACCAGCGCGCTCGGGTTGTCGCGCGACTCGGCAAAGACCCGGTCGCAACTGTCGAAGACCTGCTCCAGCGAGACGCTCTTTTCGACGCGTCTCCCGTCCACGTAGTCCGCGTACGTCTGCGGCCAGGGCGGGCGCGCTGGACCGATGATGATTCTGGCGCGGATGCCGAGATCCTCGTACGCTCGCTGGTTCTCCCAGACGTAGGCAGGGTCGTCCATACGCGGCGTGGAAACCCCTGGCTGGGACAGCATCATCGTGCAGCCGTTCAGCAGTCGCTCGGCAGCCTGGAGCTGTGACTCCACGTACCACCAGCGGGGGGTCGCGTAACGGAAGGCGATGTCGTCCAGCAGGTCGCGCCACACCGCGCCGTCAAGCTGTTCGCCAAGGCACTTCATCATCGCGCCGCCGGCGTGGGCGTACAGGTCAACCAGGCCGGGCATGACAACCCTGTCGGTGCCATCCAACACGGTCTCGGCCCGGTGGGCAGCGCGCACCTCGTTCGCCGGCCCGACGGCGACGATGCGTCCGTCTTCGACGGCGACCGCGCCATTCTCGAGGACACGGCGCTGCCCATCGACCGTGATGATGGTTGCGCCGTCGATCAGTACATCAGCCATAGTCCCCCATCCTCGCGAGTCTAGTAGCGCGCGTGGCTCCAGAAGCCCTCCGGCCGCACGGTGTGAGGCTCGAGTCCCGCGTCTCGAACGGTCTTGTCTGACAGCTCCTGAGCCTGCTCGAGCAGCGCGGCCTCGTCCACGCAGAGCACCTTGCCCTGCTCGATGAGAATCTTGCCGTTGACGATCACCGTCTCGACGTCCTGGCCGTTCGCTTCGTAGACGAGCTGATGGACCGGCATCCGAATGGGCGTCAGATGCGGCTTGAAGAAGTCCACCAGCACGACGTCCGCGCGCTTGCCGACTTCGATCGATCCGCCGACGCTGTCGAGTCCGAGCGCTCGATAGCCGTTGATCGTGGCCATCTCGAGAGCCAGGCCAGGCGGTAGGACGTGGGCATCACGGAAATGGAGACGCTGCAGCGTCATGGCCATCTTCATATCCAGGAAGATGTCACACACGCGGTCCGGCGGAGGACCATCGCTCCCCAGCGCTACGTTGACGCCGCGCTCGACGTACTCGATCACCGGGCAACGCCCGGGGAACGTGTACAGTCGACGAGCGCGGGGGCTGTGGGCAATGTGGCAGCCGTGCTCGACGATCAGCTCCATCCCACGCTCGGTCACGTCCGAGGCGTGCGACAGGATCGTCTTCGGACCAAGCAGACCGAGACCGTTGTCCTCGACGAACTCCACCGCCTCGCCGTAGATGTGGGTCCAGAAGCCGAGGTCATACTTGTCCATCAGCCCGCGGAGCGCTTCGGCCTGGCGATAGACCCAGGCTTCGTGCTCCGGCGCCCAGACAGGGTCGTGCGGATTGCGATTGCCTATCCTCGACAGCGCCGTCATGAACGTGATGAGCTCGCGCGGACGCTCGCGCGCCTCCCGCAGCACCTCGTCACAGACGGCGATGATGTCGTCAAACTCCACCATCTTCTCGACCGGTTGTCCGTCTTCCCAGACGGTGAACGGCTGTGGCCAGGGCGGTCGTGGCGGCCCGAGCCCGAAGGTAGCCCGGATCCCGATCCTCTCGAAGGCGTCCAGCGACGCCTGGATGTAGCGCGGGTCGTCGTTTCGGGTGCCCGAGCCACCGTTCATCGTGAAGATCGCCGTGGTGCCGAACTTCAGCCGCTCGAGGGCGTGCAGTTGGCTTTCCACGGACCACCACTCCGGGTCCGTGTGGTTCTTGAAGATCGTCATGTTCATGCGGCGCCAGACGGCTCCGTCAAGGTGCTCGCCAACCGTCTTGACGAGCCCGCCGCCAGAATGCGCGTGGAGGTCGACCATGCCCGGCATGACGACCTTGCGCGCCGCCGAGATGACCTTCTGCGCCGGGTGCGTGCGCCGCACCTCGGCGGTCGGCCCGACAGCGACGATGGCGCCATCCTGAATCGCCACCGCTCCGTCGTCAAGCACGCGGCGTTCGGGATCCATGGTTACGATGATTCCGCCTTCAATGAGCACGTCAGCCAAGGATGACCCCCCTGTGGATCCGTCAGTCTCTCGGATACACACTGTAGAGGCGACAAGGCTGCCTGTCAACCGGACGCGGGTGCGACCGAGAATGTTGCAGCGTGGTCGACCGACCGGTCGCGGCCGTGCCAACACACGTCGGTCGCACCCGCCGGAGACTCGCGGGAGACAGATCGGCGGGTCGCTAGAGCGCGGGTCGGCGGCCCAGAACCGCGGCACGAGCGGATGATCGCGATCGCGAGGAAGCCCACCACCTACCCGGGCGCCTTACGGTCCCATATCATTTCCCATAGCGAACCGGCCCTGACCTACATGTCCCAGACCTTTGAGCCGGAGCAGGACTGCTTCTAGACGGACTACCCGTTCGATCTCGGGTTACCTGGTCCGGTCGGTACGATCGACACCGTCGAGGCGACGGGCCAAGCTGCAAGGCACCCGGTCAAGGGCGGCAAGGCGGAGGAGGTGGTCAGGCTCCAGCGAGACGGTCCCAGCGCTGGCCCAGACGAGCGGGCACGAATTCGACCAATGAGTGCGCGGGTGGAGCGCGCTCAGCCACCGGGAGCGGGATCGAAGATGAAGATCCAGTTGACCAGCGTCATGGTGGATGACCAGGCCAGAGCGCTGACGTTCTACACGGAGGTCCTCGGATTCGTGAAGAAGGCCGACCTTCCGGTCGGGGAGTTCCGCTGGCTGACAGTCGTCTCACCGGAGGGGCACGACGACGTGGAGCTCGCCCTGGAGCCCACAGGAATGCCGGCGGCGCGCACGTTCCAGCAGGCGCTCTACGAGGCTGGGATACCCCTGACCGCGTTCGCGTCGGCGGACATCCAGCAGGAATACGAGCGGCTCAAAGCGCTGGGCGTGGTCTTTCGTTCCGGGCCGACGAAGACCGAGTGGGGGGCACAGGTGGTCTTCGAGGACACGTGCGGCAACCTGATCATGCTGTTCCAGGTCTAGCGGCCGTCCGGGTCATCCGCCCGGCACGAGAGCTGATCGTGTCCCAGCCGGAACAGCCCGAGCAGCAGCACGCTCCCCATTCCGCTCACCGCCGATTGGATGACGCGTGTGCTGATCCACGTGTGCGGGCGGAGCCCGATGCCGCTGAAGCCGTCAGAGGTCGGCTGTCGGCTCTCCCAGCTCCAGTCCACGACGGAGCTTCCCGACGCTGCTCGGCTCGAGCTGTCCGGGATAGGCCGCCATGAGGCTCTCGGCCAGCGCTCGCGGCTCGTCCTCCCCAGCCGCGCCGACCGCCTCCAGCTCGACTTCGCGAACAGTCCGATCGCCGGTGCGCAGGTGGTAGGTCGTGGTGTCGAGCGCCACCTCGGCCAGCTCGAGACC
The DNA here is from genome assembly GCA_020850915.1 of Chloroflexota bacterium. The sequence continues at coordinate 3,766 of JADZDV010000372.1, forward strand.
GTCCCGGCGCGCCAGCCGCGCGATCCTCTCGGTGGAACGGTGCTGGATCAAGACCAGCCCTGCCCGTCTGAACCAGGTCACGGGATCGTCCTCTGGCCGCA
>JADZDV010000373.1 GCA_020850915.1 Chloroflexota bacterium
GGGTAACAAGCCACAGCGAACCGACCCACGTCGTGGACGGCGTGATCCACTACGGCGTGCCGAACATGCCCGGCGCGGTGCCGCGTACCTCCACCCAGGCACTCTGCAACGCCACCCTGCCGTACGTGCTGCGTCTGGCGAACGAGGGCCTTGGCGCCGTGGCCCGCGCGCCCGATCTCGCCAGGGGTGTGAACACCCATCGCGGCGCCGTCACCTACCAGGCCGTGGCCGAAGCGTTCGGCCTGCCCTGCACGCCGCTGGCGGCGCTGCTGTAGGCCAGGGCACCGGTCCACACGGCCGGGCAGTGGGTGACCGGGTATCCAGAGTCATCCCGGGCCACTACTGTCATCCCGGGCTACCACTGTCATCCCGGGCCACTACTGTCATCCCGGGCTACCGCTGTCATTCCGGGCTACCGCTGTCATCCCGAGCTTGCGAGGGATCACCCTTCGCGGCACGCGCCCTCGGAGTCACCCGACCCGCGCCCCGATAGGATGAGCAGTGCCTACCCTTCAATTGGTCGGCTGGTCCGGCGCCGCCTGGCGGTCTCCCACCGGGTCATCCTTCGCTGGCGCTCAGGATGACAGGAGGGGGCGCTCAGGATGGCGAGTCGTGTCAGGCTGACCGCGTGTGAGCGTGGTCGGTTGGCGGCGCGCTGTCCGCGCCTGCTCGCTACCCCTCCAACTGCCGCCGCAGCTCCTCGGGCTCCGTCGTCGGGGCCTGGCAGACGAAGCCGGCGCAGACGTAGGCGGTGGCTTTGCCGCCGCGCACCGGACGGTCCTGGAGCAGCGGGACGACCGCTGCCTCGGGGCTGTCGGGGCCGCTTCCAGCGGCGAGAACGAGGTTGGGGCGGAAGACGCCTCGGACGACGTCGAGGAGCGCGCTGGTGTCGGGCGCGGCCGGGTCGCCGACGACGGCCACTTCCCGCGGCCTCGCCAGAGCGAAGTCCAGGGCGCACAGCAGGCGGCCAAAGCTGCCGGGGGCGCGCTCCATGAACTGGGCCATGGAGCGGAGAACCTCGTCGGCGTAGCCGCGGTAGCGCTGGCCTTCCCCGTCCGGCGCGTCCGCCGGACCGCCGTTCCCTGTGTAGGCCGCCAGGCGCAGCAGGACGTCCGTCATGACGGACGTGCCGGACGGGGTGGCGTTATCGTAGACGTTGCGCGGGCGGCTCACGAGCAGCTCGTGGTCTCGGGCGGTGTCGAAGAACTTCCGCTGGACAGGATCCCAGAAGAGGTCGATCGCCGTGTCGGCCAGCTCCCGGGCCGCGGCAAACCAGCGCGGGTCGAAGGTCGCCTGGTAGAGGGCGAGCAGCCCATCGGCGTAGAAGCTGTAGTCCTCCAGATAGCCGTTCAGCTTCGCACGGCCGTCCCGCCAGGTCCGGAGCAGGCGGCCGTCCTGGCGTAGGCTGCCGAGCACGAGCTCGGCGTTCCGCTCCGCCGCCCGCACGAAGTCGGGGCGGCCCAGCGCCGCGCCGGCCTCGGCAAACGCTCTGAGCATCAGCCCGTTCCAGGACGTCACCACCTTCTCGTCGCGGCCCGGCCAGACGCGCTGCGCCCGCGCCTCGTACAGCTTGCGCCGCGCGCCGGTCAGCAGCTCGTCCAGTGCCTCGGGCGTCATGCCAAGCGACTGCGCCAGGGCGTCCGGGCTGTTCGGCTGGAACAGGATATTCCGTCCCTCGAAGTTGCCCCGCTGAGTGACCCCGTACGCCATCTCGACGATCCCCGCCTCGTCCGTCCCGAGCGCCGCTCCGATCTCCCGGGGCGTCCAGAGGTAGAACTTGCCCTCTTCGCCTTCGCTGTCGGCGTCCTGGGTCGAGTAGAAGGCACCGGTCGGGTCGGTCATCTCCCGCCCGACGTACTCTAGCGTCTCCTCACAGACACGCCTGTACGGGAGCTTGCCGGTCGCCTGGTAGGCGTGCAGGTAGAGCGCGGCGAGCTGGGCGTTGTCGTAGAGCATCTTCTCGAAGTGCGGCACCAGCCAGGTCGCGTCCACCGAGTAGCGGGCGAAGCCGCCGCCGACCTGGTCGTAGATGCCTCCACGCGCCATGCGGTCCAGCGTGAACTCCACCATCTGGAGTGCTCGCGCGTCGTGCAAGCGGGTGTAGACACGCAGCAGGAGCTCGAGGCCCATCGGCTGGGGGAACTTCGGCGCGCCATCGAAGCCGCCGTTCCGCTCGTCAAACTGACTGGAGAGGAGCGCGCGGGCGTTCGTCAGGATCTCTTCGCTCAGGTCGCCCTCCGCGACCAGTTCGCTCTGGTGCTGGAGGAACTCCTGGATCCGGCCAGCGCTCTCGAGGATTCGGTCGCGCTGCTCTCGGTAGGCCGCCGCGACGGAGAGCAGGACGCGCGGGAAGCCGGGCATTCCCTGGCGGTCCTCCGGCGGAAAGTACGTCCCGCCGTAGAACGGCACCCCCTCTGGCGTCAGGAAGACGGTCATCGGCCAGCCGCCATGGCCGGTCATGCCCTGGACGGCGGCCATGTAGATCGAATCGAGGTCCGGCCGCTCCTCGCGGTCCACCTTGATGCTCACAAAGTGCTCGTTCATCAGGCCGGCGATCGCCTCGTTCTCGAAGCTCTCGCGCTCCATAACGTGGCACCAGTGGCAGGCGGAGTAGCCGATGGAGAGGAGGATCGGGCGGTCCTCGGCGCGCGCCTTCCCGAGCGCCTCAGGGCCCCAGGGGTACCAATCGACCGGGTTGTGCGCGTGCTGAATGAGATAGGGACTGGTCTCGTCCTTCAGGCGGTTGCTCATCGAGCGCTCCGGTGAAGCGTGGGCCATGCAACGCGCGTGCAGCGCATGGACACCTCGGGCCTCACTGCTGTGGCTGTGCCGGGCGTTTGGACCGGGCAGGCGGCAAGACGCGTTCCAGGAACTCGCGCACCGCCGCCAGCGACTCCTGCGAGACGTGGTGCCCCATCGGGAACTCGTGGTACTCCGGCGCCAGTCCAGCCGCCTCCAGGACGTCACGCGCCAGGCGGGCGCCGTCGATCGACAGCACGTCGTCGTACGTTCCGTGCAGGAGCAGCACTTTTCGATCCAGGGCGCTGCGCAGGCTCGGCCCCAGCGTCTCCGGGGCGAACAGATAGCCGCTCATCGCAACCGTGCCGGCGAACGGCTCGGGGGAGCGGAGACCGAGCTCGAGTGCCATGACGGCGCCCTGGGAGAAGCCGAGGACGACCATCTGCTGGCGCGGGACGCCGTGCTGCGCCTCGAGCGCCTCAACCAGGCCAAACAGCAGTTCGCGCGAGGCGGCGATGTCGCCGGCTTGATGCTGGCCGAGGCCGTACCAGGCGTACCCGGTGCCCCAGACGCCAAGGTCCACCTTCAGCGGGCCGTTGGGGAAGACGAAGCGGTAGCCCTCGGCCAGCATCGGGGCCAGTCCCGCCAGGTCCTCAGCGTTCGAGCCCCGCCCGTGGATCCCCACGACGATCGGCAGGTGGCTCGTCTCGCCTTCCGGCGACAGCTCCAGGCAGTCGAGGCCCGCCGTCTTCAACTCCTGCTTCCGCATGCCTCCACAGGCCTCCGATCTGTAGTGATGGTACTCGCTGGCCCGGTGGAGCGCGAGGAAAGCCCAAGCTGCGCCGATCGGGTATGACAGGGAGTGCGGCCTGCACCGGTAGGGGAGATCCCCACAGCCTGTCCTGAAATATGCGTGAGCACCGCCGATGGCGGCCTGAGGGCCTTCCGGCGGAGCGGAAGGCCCTCAAGGCCGCGCTGCCGGCGGCCCTGCCGGGCAACCCCGGGTCGCCGGTCGGGCGCCAGAGCGGGCCTGGAGGCTGGTCCTGGCGTCAGTTCAGCGGTTCCCGCCTCCGTCGGCCCCCTAGCTCAGCCCCACCC
>JADZDV010000620.1 GCA_020850915.1 Chloroflexota bacterium
AACAATCATTAGATGTGTCGATACTTGGCTCACTGCTGCCAACGTTGAGAAAACGGCGCTTGGATTATTCGATATCCACTCCATGTTTCTTCTCATTCTACTGCATCAGATTAGAATCTTACACGTGTACTTGCGTCTTTCCTCTGACCCGAGCTATCTTGGAATTGAGAAAAAACTGAGAGGACCGGAACTCGCATTACATCTGCTCCTGGGTGTGGCTGGGATGCTGTTGCTCTATGTGATCGCAACAAAATTCTCTGAGTGGCGTTCATCAAGCTATCTTGCAATCGCATTCTTGTCCTACACAGTGACAATTATGCTGTGGGAACTCACGGTTCTGAGGCCAAATGTGGACAGAACTGGACGCCTTTACAGAACTATCTCGCACTGGCTCCAGATTGATACAGTGCTCGTAGTGCTCCTGCTGATCGTAAGTGCAGTGACGTACTCCCACGTAACATTCTGCATAAATGTATGGATCGTTGCTTTGATCGTCCTTGCTGGAGCACTCGACCACATGATTTCTTATGACTGGTACTTGACGAACGACGGGATCGCACGTAAGTGATGCATATTCGATTCGCTACCAATGAGGATTTCGCGCAAATGTTCGAGTTGCTCCGCCAACTTGAAACACCGTGGGAGAAACGAGTAGCAGCATTGGCAAGCTTCGAAGAGTCACTTGGCAATGTCATTCGTGACCCCCAGTCAGTCGTACTAGTAGTCGAAGCAGACAATCAGTTGGTTGCCATGCTTCAGATGTTCTTCTTTATGGATCTCTTCGATGCAGACATTTGTGCATACATAGAGAACGTCATAACGAAGCAGGGATACCGTAGGAGGGGCATAGGCAGCGCTCTAATGAATGCAGCGGTTGGTGTGGCGAGAGAGCGAAAAGCGAAAACATGCAAACTACTCTGCAACAAGAAGAGAACTGGTGTAGAGGAGTTCTACAAGGCCATGGGTTTCAGAAAGGAGTATCACGGATTCGTCCTTGCGTTACCGCAGGCCAGACGGGTATGCTACAATGGAGGCGATTATGTCACTTGACGCGATGAGTATCCTCATCATCATTGGCTACCTACTTGCGATCATTATAACAGGTGGTCTCGTAGGAAGGCGTCTTGATCTCGATGGCTTCTTGGTGAATTCCCGCTCTACGCCCGGATTCCTGCTGGTGGCGAGCATGGTTTCAACCAATGTTGGTGCGGCCACCGTCATTGCCGTTGCTGCAGAGTCCTATAAGACGGGGATCTCATTCGGATTGACGGCATCGGGAGCTGTAGTTGGCAGCCTAATAGTAATGGCGATTGTCGCACCAAAGTTGAAAACGTATGGTGACACCCACAGTTCCACGACCATCGGAGAGGTCTTTGGTTCTATTTACTCCAGGGGAGCCCAAGTTGTCTCCGGATCACTGGTATTTGCA
>JADZDV010000374.1 GCA_020850915.1 Chloroflexota bacterium
ATCGGCGGCGAGCGCTCGCGGCCGAAGTGAGCCTGTGGAGCACCTAATCCGTGAATAGCCTACCAACTCCTCCTATTCCCCGCTCGCGCGCGAGCGGGGAGCGCAAACGCCGAATGCGCGATCATCTCGGCCTGTCCATCGTCGCGGTCCTGCTGGCCCTTGGCGCCGCCGCGCCGGCTCTGGGCGCTCCCACGGAGGCGCAGGTCGGCGTGCCGGCTGGCCAGGAGCCGAGCGTGGAGCAGGTCGCACGCGATGGCGTGCCGGTGTACGCCGATCCGACGAAGGACAGCGCCGTCCGGCTCCAGGCCGATGCCGGCGACGTGTTGCGGGTGACCGGGCAGGCGCCGGGGATCGACGGCGACACCGGCACCTGGGTCGCGACGACCGAGGGCTACGTGACTCCGGACGTCCTCCAGCCGGCGAACGGCCCGGCGGCCCAGAGCTGGACCCTGCCGGATCCCCAGCTTGCCCCGAAGGGCTGGTGGGGCGAGGTGAAACAGGAGGCCAACGTGCGCGCCGCGGCCGGGCCGGACGCCAAGGTCGTCGGGACGCTGCCGGCCGGCACGAAGGTCAAGGTGCTGGCCGAGGAGCAGGGGTCGGCGGCGGCCGGTTCGACCACCTGGTACGAGATCGACGGCGGGCGCTTCGCGGGCGGCCGGGTGTCCAGCACGCTGATCGACAGGATCGACCAGCCGGCGCCGAATACCACGCAACCAGACCCCGCGCCGGCTGATGGCACCTGGATCACGGTGGACCGTGGGGCGAAGACGCTGACGTTCGTTCAGCGCGGCCAGCCGGTGTTCGCGACCTTTGTCGCGATCGGCAAGGCGGGCGCCGAGACGGCGGCCGGCCGCTACGAGATCGTCAGCAAGCTGCGCTTTGACGACATGACAAGCGAGCGGAACCCGGACGCGCTGAATGGCTACTACCTGCCCAACGTGCCGAACGTCGAGTATTTCAAGGACGACGGCTCGGCGATTCACGGCACGTACTGGCACGACGACTACGGCGCCCAGGAGAGCCAGGGCTGTATCAACCTCACGCTCACCGACGCGGCGTACCTGTTCGGCCCGACCAGCCCGAGCGTCCCCGACGGCGAGCCGTCGGCCAGGAGCAGCGGCGGGTCGAGACCCGGGCAGGTGGTGGACTGAGTCTCAGCGGCCCAGGCTGGCCTTTGCCTTCTGCAGCGCGGACAGATCGAGCAGGCTCGGCAGGTCGATCGGGTTTGGACCGAGCTGGTCGTTCGCCTTCAGGGAGGCCAGCACGGCCGCCAGGCCCTTCTGGTTGATCTCGGCGTTCCTTGGGATCACCTTGTACTGTTCGACGAAGGAGTCATAGCCGGCCTGGGACGCCTTGGGGCTGCTCTTGGCTGCCTGGGTGAAGATGTCGACCACCTCCTGCTTGTTGGCGGGGTCGTACACGTAGTCGATCGCCTTGATGTAGGCCCGGAGAAAGCGGACCAGAGTATCCTCGTGGCTCCGCAGCCAGCCGGTCTCAGCGACGAAGTCCAGGAACTCCCAGTCTTTGATGTAGTCCGTCAGCGAGGCCAGCTTGACCTTGCCTCTCTCGACCAACTGGGTGACCCAGGGCTCGAACAGCATGACCGCGTCCACCTTACCGGCGTCGACAGCCGCGATCCGCTCCGGGTTCCCGCCGATGAAGGTGAGGGTGTAGTCCTCCGGCTTGAGGCCGTTCTGCGCGAGGACGTACGCCAGGAAGTAAGCGTCCGCGGTCTTCAACGCGCTGGCGCCGATGGTCTTGCCGCGCAGGTCCTGGAGGCGCTGGATCTGGGGCTGCGCCACCAGGATGTAGGGCGCCAGCGTGGCCACGGAGGCGACGAAGCGGAGGTTGTCGATCTTCGCCTGTGACAGCGCGACCAGCAGCGTGTCGGACGAGACCGGGCCGAGATGGTAGGACCTGGCGATCAGCCCCTGGAGCGACGTCGGCGAGGAGTTGGTGATGACGAGGTCCAGCTCGATGTTCTCGGCTTTCAGGAGCCCTTTGGCCTGAGCAACGTAGAGCGGGACGTACTGGATGCCGTGGGTCACAAGCGTGAACGTGACGGTGTCGGTCTGGCCAGACGGCGCCTTCGCCGCGGCGGCGGGAGAGGCAGCCGGCGGGGCGGCCGGAGAGGCAGCCGGTGCAGCGGCAGCGGCCGGAGCGGGCGCCGGCGCGGCGGGTGCAGGAGCGGTTGGGGCGGCCGCGGCGGCCGGCGGGGCGGCCGGTGGCGCCGGCGTCGGGCTTGGCGGAGCGGCTGGCGCCGCACAGCTCATGAGGGAGGCCCCGCCGGCCGCGGCGAGGGCGAGCGCGCTGAAGCGGAGGAGCTGCCGCCTGGGGAGAAGCTTCCGGGTGTCCTCGTCGCCAACCATCGTTCCATCCTTTCGACCCCTCACCAGGGCGTTACGCCGGAGCATGCTCATCGTTCGACTTCGGCGGCGCGCCGTCTGGCCAGGATCAGGGCCGAGCGGCGCCGCTGCTCCCGAGCCCTGCGCTCGGCGCAGCCTGCCACCACTGCGCAACGGGACCACTGTAGGGGGTTGTCGCCCGCGCCGTCTACTCACGGAGGAGTCCGCCGCCACACGGCGACCAGGCGCCGCCTCCGGACGCCAGACGAACGCGATGGCGAGACCCGCGGACGCCGCGTGCACAACCATGCGGATCCCACCCCCGCGTTGGTTCAGGAGCCGAGCGTCACGAGGCCGGCGTCGCCGTCGACCGTGACGACCTGGCCGGCGGCGATGCGCTGGGTCGCGGTGCCGGTGCCCATGACG
>JADZDV010000375.1 GCA_020850915.1 Chloroflexota bacterium
ACGATCTACTACCTGACCACGGCGGACACGGAGCTGCTGGCTCTGAGCCGCGCGATCCAGGGCCTCGGCGCGGACTTCCCAGCCGTCCGCGCGGCCAATCCCGTCGCGCTCGATCCCGCCGCGGCCGAGGCCCTGCTCGCGGAGATCGAGGCCGGGGGGCACGTGGCGATCGTGCGCCTGCTTGGCGGGCGGGGCGTCTGGGAGCAGGGGTTCGATCGGATCACGGCGGCCTGCCGCGCGCGGGGCGTGCCGTTCATCGCCCTGCCAGGCGATCAGCAGCCGGACCTGGACCTGGCGGCGCAGACGACCGCGCCGGCGGAGGTCGCGGCACGGGTGTTCGAGTACCTCGTCCACGGCGGCGTGGAGAACCTGCGCGAGATGCTCCGCTTCGTAGCCAGCGCCTGTCTGGGGCTGGACCAGCCCAGCGAGCCGCCCCAGCCCTTGCCCTGGCACGGCCTCTACCACCCGGACCTGGGCGAGCCGGACGTTGTCTCGTACCTGCGCCAGCGCGTCGACCCGGGCAAGCCGACCATCGGGCTGCTGTTCTACCGCGCCCACTGGATGAGCGGGAACCTCGCGGCGTTCGACGCGTTGGTCCGGGCGATCGAGTCGCGGGGCGCAAACGTCCTACCGGTCTTCTGCTACAGCCTGAAGGACGAGGCGGCCGAGAGCGGCGGCGCGCCGGCCGTCTTCCGCGAGCTGCTGCTGGATGAGCGGGGCGAGGCGCGGTTCGACTGCCTGATCAACACGCTCTCCTTCTCCATGGGCAAGGTCTCCGTGCAGGGGCCCACCGTGGCCGGGGGCTGGTCAGTTGACTTCCTGGATCGCCTGGACCGCCCGGTCCTCCAGGCCGTCCTGGCGACCAGCACCACCGACGCCTGGGAAAAGGCGGCGGGCGGGCTCTCGCCCATCGACACGGCGATGAACGTGGCCATGCCGGAGTTCGACGGGCGGATCATCACCGTCCCGGTCTCGTTCAAGGAGACCGTCGAGCGGGACGAGCGGCTGGGCACCCGTCTGGTGCGCTATGCGCCGAAGGCCGACCGGGTGGACTTTCTGGCACGGCTGGCCGTCAACTGGGCCCGCCTGCGCCGAACGCCGAACGCCGAGAAGCGCATCGCCGTCATGCTGGCCAGCTACCCCACGAAGAACGCGCGGATCGGCAACGCCGTTGGCCTGGACACCCCGGCCTCGGTTGTGGCGCTGCTGCGCACCCTCCAGGCGGCCGGATACTACGTCGAGAGCATCCCGCCCGACGGCGACACGCTGATCCATGCGCTGATCGACACCTGCACCTACGATCGCGAGTTCCTGACCGATGAGCAGGTCGAGCGGGCAGCAGGGCAGGTCTCGGCCGTGGAGTACGGCCGGGTCTTCGACGGCTTCCCGGAGCGCGTCCAGGCGGACCTTCGGGAGGCCTGGGGCGAGCCGCCTGGGCAGGTCTATAACCACCCTGCGCCGAGCTCCGGGCACGCTCGGCTGATGGTGCCGGGCCTGCGCTTCGGCAACGTCTTCGTTGGCATTCAGCCGCCGCGCGGCTTCGGCGAGAACCCGATCGCCATCTACCACAGCCCCGACCTCGTGCCGACCCATCACTACCTGGCGGTCTACGCCTGGCTCAGGGATGTCTTCGGCGCCCACGCTGTCGTCCACATGGGCAAGCACGGCACGCTGGAGTGGCTGCCGGGCAAGGCGGTCGGCCTGTCCGAGGCGTGCTATCCAGAAGTGGCGCTCGGCGACCTGCCGAACTTCTACCCCTTCATCGTCAACGACCCCGGCGAGGGCGTCCAGGCGAAGCGACGCGGCCACGCGGTGATCCTGGACCACCTGATCCCGGCCATGCAGCGGGCGGAGAGCTACAACGAGATCGCCCAGCTCGAGCAGCTCATGGACGAGTACTACCAGGTCCAGACGCTCGATCCGAAGAAGCTGCCGCTGGTCCAGGAGCAGATCTGGGACGTTGTGACGGCTGCCCAGCTTCACCGTGACCTCGGGGAGGAGGAGCGCCCGGAGGACTTCGACGCCTTCATTCTTCATATGGACGGCTACATCTGCGAGTTGAAGGACGCCCAGATTCGCGATGGGCTCCACACCTTCGGCCAGCCGCCGTCCGGCGAGCAGCTTGTCAGCCTGCTGCTCGCCCTGACACGCCTGGACAACTTCGAGCAGCCAAGCCTGCGCGCAGCCCTGGGGCGCGCGCTGGGCATCGCCTACGGGGATCTGTTGGCCGATCGGGGGACGCCCTGGACCACCGCGGTGCCGCGCGTTCTGCTGGAGCTGGACGAGACGCCGGTCCGCTCGCACGGCGACCTGGTGGAGCGGATCGACCTGCTTGGACGGCGCCTGTTGGAGGAGCTGGCGGCGCGGCGGTTCGACCCATCCATCGGGTCGGAGGTCGCGCGGGCCGTTCTGGCGAATGGGCATGAGCCGAACGGCCGCCTGGCGCACGGCGACCCGGCGGATTCGGTCGCGAACGCGTCCAACGCCGCGGCTGCGCTGGCCGAGGTCGACAGCGTGCTGCGCTACGCGTGCGCCGAGTTGTACCCCAGTCTGAGCAAGACGACCGACGAGCTGGCCAACACGGTGCGGGGACTGGATGGCGGCTATGTACCGGCCGGGCCGAGCGGCGCCCCGACGCGGGGTATGGCGAACGTCCTGCCGACCGGGCGGAACTTCTACGCCGTCGATCCGAGCGCGATCCCCTCGCCGCTCGCCTGGGAGACGGGCCAGGCGCTGGCCGGGGCGCTGATCGCCCGCTACCTCGACGAGGAGGGCGCCTACCCGCGCTCTGTCGGTCTGGTCGTCTGGGGCACCTCGGCCATGCGCACCCACGGCGACGACGTCGGCCAGGTGCTCCACCTGCTCGGCGTGCGGCCCGTCTGGCAGCGGGAGAACCGGCGCATCAAGGGCATCGAGGCGATCCCGCTCGAGGAGCTGGGGCGGCCGCGGATCGACGTGACCGTGCGGATCAGCGGCTTCTTCCGGGACGCCTTCCCCAGCGTCGTCCACATGATCGACCAGGCGGTGGAGCTGGTGGCCGGCCTGGACGAGCCGGACGACCGGAACTATGTCGCGGCCCACGTGCGGGCCGAAGTGCAGCGGCGCGTGGAGGCCGGCGAGTCGCCTGTCTGCGCGGCCGAGCGGGCGCGCTACCGGGTCTTCGGCAGCAAGCCGGGCACCTACGGAGCGGGCATCCTGCCGCTACTGGACGAACGCAACTGGAAGGACGCCCAGGACCTGGCGCGCGTCTACGCCGCCTGGGGCGGCTACGCCTACACCCGCGAGCGGTACGGCCTCGAGGCGATCCCTGAGTTCAAGACGCGCTTCTCCCAGATCGTGGTGGCGGCCAAGAACCAGGACAACCGTGAGCACGACATCTTCGACAGCGACGACTACCTCCAGTTCCACGGCGGGATGATCGCCACCGTCCGAGCGCTCACCGGCCAGAACCCTCGCCAGTACTTCGGCGATAGCTCCGACCCGGCTCGCGTGCACGTGCGCGACCTGGTGGACGAGGCGCGGCGCGTCGTTCGCAGCCGGGTGATCAACCCGCGCTGGATTGAGTCGATCAAGCGCCACGGCTACAAGGGCGCCTTCGAGATGGCCGCCACGGTGGACTACCTCTTCGGCTACGATGCCACCGCCCAGATCGGTGAAGACTGGATGTACGAGCGCGTCGCCGATGCCTACATCTTTGACGACGACACGCGCCGCTTCCTGAAGGAGAAGAACCCCTGGGCCATGCGCGACATGATCGAACGACTGCACGAAGCGATCGAGCGCGGGCTCTGGAAGGAGCCAGACGAGGAGACGCAGAGGAAGCTGAGGCAGCACTATCTGGAGGTGGAGGGGGAGCTGGAGGACCGCGCCTGACGACTGTGAGTCTG
>JADZDV010000376.1 GCA_020850915.1 Chloroflexota bacterium
ACCGATACCACCTCCACCACCACCATCCCCGCCACCACCACGCAGACAACCACCCTCCCAGCCACGACCACCTCCACCAGCACCGTCCTGACCGACACCACCTCCACGCAGACCTTCTCTACAGACACGACCGCGACGAATACGATCTCCACAGATACGACCGTCATCTCGACCGCTACCGACTTCACGACGACGACGATCACGTTCCCGGCCTTCACGACCTCGACGACCACTATCTCGGAGTCGACTACGGAGACTCTCACGGACTTCACGACCTCCACGTCCACCGTGGTCGTCGGGGAGACGTCGACCTCCACAGAGACCGCGTTTTCGACGACGACAATTGTCATCTTCGATACGTCGACACAGACCTTCACCGTACCGTTCCTGACGACGACGACGATCGTGAACTCGACGACGTCTACGACGACGGTCCCCGAGACGGCGACCAGTACGACGACCGACGTGGCAACGACAACCTCGACGGAGACGCAGGCCACGACGATCAGCCCGACGATCACTCAGCCCGTCACTGTCTTCGAGACGACGACGGTGCCGGTGACCGCCAGCTCGACGGCCGCCACGACGACGTTCACCTCGGGCACCACGTTCACGACCGGTCCGCGTCGCTAGCGATCGCCCCGGCTGACACGATGCGCCCTGGCGGCCTGCCGCCAGGGCGCATCGTTCTGATCGCGGAGAATCTCAGCCGGTGGTCTGCGCCTGGGCGCTCCGATGACGCCGGCTCCGCCAGTCGCGCCAGCCGACCACAGTCAGGAGCAGCGCGGCCAGGCTGCTCACTCCTAGCCCGATCTGCCAGCCAGCCGGCAGATAGCTGACCCGCACCTCGTGCCAGCCCGGTGGGAGCGATACGCCTACCAGCGCCCCGTCCACCGTTTCCACCGGCACGGGCTGTCCGTCCAGCGTGGCATCCCACCCCGGGTACCAGGGCTGATCGGTCACGAGCCAGCCGGGGCCCTCTGCCATCATCGCCAACCAGCCTGTCCCTTCGGCCGTGATGGTGGCGGGACCGGGCGGCGTCGTCGCGTCACCCCGGGCTGCTCCCTCCCGTACGACGCAGCTACTCCACGGGAAATCCGCCTGTCGCACGGTGCTTGCCGAGCCGGGCCAGGCACAGCGCGCAACCCACACTCGCGGCGATCTCGGCTCTCTGACGGTGACTAGCCGCTTGCTGGGGTCGATCACGGTGTCATAGCCCAACAGATACAGCGGCCGCGCTTCGGGTTTGTCGACGTCGAAGGCCACCCAGCTCCTGGTGCCAGTCAGGAGAACACCGTAGTCTCGGTTGTACATCCAGGAGTAGCCGACCGGCTGGCGAACGTGGAACACCGGCCCGAGATTTGCCAGCAGCGCGCCGCCATTGCCCAGGTACACGGCACGCTCCCGGCCCAGCAGCAACTGGGCGCTGGTCAGCAGGTTCTGGCCGTCGGATCGACTGAGCCGGTAGGGCGCCAGCACCACGAGCAGCTCCAGGACAGCCAGCGCCAGAACAGCACGGCCTGCCCAGACGCCAGGCAGGATCGCCGCCAGGCCCACGAGGAGGAAGACCAGCGACGCGCCCTGGAGGGCGGGCGCTGCCAGCGCCGAGACGTTGACGCTGGCAGCGGCGCTCGCTAGACGGTCCGCGCCTCCGAAGACCGTGGCGGCGAGTGGGAGCCAGAGATCGAGCGTGAGACTCAGGGCGTTGACCGCGACAGCACAGCCGATGGCGATCGTTGCCGCGCTTCGCCCGCGGAGGCGGTCCGCACCCAGCCCCGCGGCCAGCGACAGCACCAGCGCCGCCAGACCCAGGTGCCTGCTGGGAATCCGAAAGCTTCCGTAGCCCGGCAGCACGCCCTGGACCCAGGCGTACCAGGGCACGTAGCGCCCGGCCGCCAGCATCAGCGCCAGCACGGCGACGCCCCAACAAGCCCAGCGCCAGCGACCATGTGCGAAGAGCGCGGCCAGGAGCGGCACCGTCCCCAGGTACAGGAGCCGCTCGTGCCACTCCGACGAGTCGCCGACCCAGTAGCCGGAGGGCGCGCCGAACGCCGTCGGTGTGATCACTCCCAGGAGGTGCCAGAGCGGATACGAGGCCGAGGTCAGAAAGTCCCACCCCATGCTGCCGGTCGTGCGCGGGGAGACGCTCAGGAGAGCCGCGGTTGGCGCGAGCTGCGCCGCCGCGAGCGCCGCTCCCAGCCCCGCGCCGAGCGCGGTTCGGAACAGCGCCCGCCCAACCGCCCGATGGCCAGCGCTCCGCGCCGCCAGATAGGCCCAGAGCGGGAGCCACCAGACCAGGAAGATCGGCAGCTCCGGCCGACCAGCCAGGACGATCAGCGCTGTCACGAGAGCCAGCGGGACGACCATCCTCGGACGGAGGATCGTGACGACCAGTCCCGTCTCGATCGGCAGCCAGGCATTCCCCTCCAGATACGGCAGGTGTCCGCCAGACTGCCGCGCCACCATGGCGCTGCCGAGTGCATACGCGATCCCGCACAGGAACTGCCCGTCGCGGCTGGCCCCCATGCGGCTGGCGCACCAGGCCGCGCCAGCACCTGCCAGCATGATGTGCAGGCCCAGACTCCAGTTCATCGCCAGGTACGTCGGCAGTAAGAGCGTCAGCCAGTTGGGGGGGTAGAAGTAAGCGGCCTCGGGGTTCGCCAGCGCCGGCACGCCGCTGAAGGTGTACGGATTCCAGAGCGGGAGCTGGCCGCGAAAGATCGAGTCTCGGAGATAGAACAGCAGCGGGTAGTGGATCAGGTAGGCGTCGCCGCCCAGCAGCAGCGCATCGGAGGTCAGCCAGACCGACCCGTAGACGAGCGCCAGCAGAAGGCTCAGGAGGCCGTACGGCCACACCCACGGCGCCCGCTCAAGCAGGAGCGCCCACCGCGCCTCCGCCCACTGCTCCGCGAGAGCCAGCGGCCGGCGCAGATCCCATTCTTGCCCGCCATCACGCACCGATGCACTCATTCAGGCTGAACCACCGACAGAGGTCCGGCTCGTCCGCCAGGGGGACGAGCCTCAACACGGCAAGCGACGCAGAGTGTACGAGGCCGTCGCGACTGAGTTCCAGGAACGTGTCGATCCGAGGCGTGGTGGCGCACGGATGAGACGAGCCCCGGGCTGAGTACAATGGCGCCGTGGCCCGTCCTCTTGCTACGAGTCAGGAACGCAACGTCCCCTGTAACAGGCTGGTGGCCGCGCGCCCGCTGGCGCTGACCTGTGGCCACTGCTGAGCCGCGGCCCATCGGGGGCGACGCCGTGGCGACGAGCGCCACGGCGGTCCCGGCCGCGCGGACAGACCAGGCACCTCGGACGGATCCGGCCAGGACGGCGCGCGGACGTTCCGGCGGCGAACTGCTGGCGGTGCTTGGGAACCGGCAGTACCAGCTGCTCTGGGTGGGGACCTTCGGGCTGCAGATCGGCTTCTGGATCCAGCAGGTCGCTCAGGGCTGGCTCGTCTACGACCTGACCGGTTCCGCCACGTGGGTTGGCGCCGTCGCCTTCGCCCGCGGGGCGCCGGTGCTCCTGCTCTCCGTGGCGGGCGGCATTCTAGCGGACCGCTGCGACCGCAAGAGGCTGCTCTACCTCTGCCAGGGCGGCTCGGCGATGGTTGCCCTGCTCCTGTTCGTACTGACCTTCCAGCAGATCGCCGAGCCGTGGCACCAGCTCGTCACCGCCCTGGCGAGCGGCGCGTGCCTGGCCCTGATCCTCCCGCTCCGGCAGGCGGTCATCCCGATCCTGGTGCCTCGCCACCTGCTGGGCCGGGCGGTTGCGATCTACACGACCGGCATGAACAGCCCCCGGATCGTGGGGCCGTCGCTGGCCGGGGCGATCATCGCCGCGGTCGGCGTCTCCTCTACATTCCTGCTCCAGGCGGCGTTCATCTGCCTGGCGCTCTGGGCGAGCATTCGGCTCCAGATCCCGCGCCACGCGGCAGTGCGTCAGGACTCGCTCTGGGAGTCGATCGCAGCGGGGTTCCGGTATATCCGCTCCTCGCCGGCCCTGACCGGCCAGCTCATGCTGGCGATGTTCCCGCCCCTGTTCGTCATGCCATACGTCCAGATGATGCCGGTCTTCTCGGAGGACGTGCTGGGAGTCGGCTCGACCGGCCTCGGTCTGATGCTGGCCGTCAACGGCTGCGGCGGCGTGGTGGGCTCGTTTCTTGTCGCCAGCCTCCCTCAGCGGCGGCGCGGCCTGATGGTGCTTGGCGCGGCGGCGACCGTCGCCAGCCTGGTCGTGGTGTTCGCGCTCTCCAGCAGTTTCTGGCTGTCGCTGGTGCTGCTGACAGCAACCGGCGTCGGCCAGACGTGCTACATGTCCACCAACGCGACGCTGATCCACCTGGCCGTGACCGACGAGCTCCGCGGCCGCGTGATGAGCATCTACTATATGACGGTCGGGTTGATGCCGATCGGCTCGATGCTCATGGGCGGTCTGGCGGACGCCATCGGCGTCCAGCAAGCGGTCGCGGGGATGAGCATGTTCTGCCTGCTCGCCATCGCCATGATCGCCATCCGCCTCCCGATCGTCCGGCGGCTCTAACCGCGGCGCCGCCCTCCTCGGCGAGAGCAGGAAGAGGCTATACTGCCGGGCACTGGCCCCTCGCACCTGCCGATCGCGGCCAACCTGCCTGGCGTTTGAGAATCTCTCCGGAGCGTGCCGTATGGCGACCGATGTCGTGATGCCAACTCTCGGCCTCACCATGGAGGAAGGAACGATCCTCCGCTGGCTCAAGCAAGAGGGCGAGACCGTCCAGAAGGACGAGCCGCTCTTTGAAGTCGAGACGGACAAGGCCGCGATGGAGGTACCCGCGCCGGCGAGCGGCGTGCTCCACCGCATCCTGGCCGATGCCGGCGCCACCGTGCCCACCAGGCAGGCGATCGCGATCATCGGCGCGCCGGGCGAGGCTGTCGCCGGGCTGGCTGGCGCCGCGCCCACGTCCGCAAGCGCGGCAACTGGCGGCGCCCAGGCAGCCGCGCCGGCCGGCGCCCCGGCGGCGCCCCAGCCGCCCGCTGGCGAAGGCGCTGGCCGGCAGTCTGCCTCGCCCCGGGCCCGGCGCGTCGCGCGGGAGCTGGGCGTGAGCCTCGTCCAGCTGGTCGGCAGCGGCCCGAGCGGACGCATCGTCGAGCGCGACGTTCGCGCCGCCGCGGCGGCGCCGAAGGCGGAGCGCGTGCTGGCCTCCCCGCTGGCGAAGCGCCTGGCTGCCGAGCACGGCGTGGACCTCGCGAGACTCCGCGGGACCGGCCCTGGCGGGCGCATCATCGAACGGGACGTCGAAGCCGCCGTCGCGGCCCGCGCCGGCGCGCCGGCCTCAGCGCCAACTGCCGCGCCCGCGGCCGCCCCGACCCCAGCCCCGGTGCCGGCGGCCGCGCCGACGGCTGCCGCGACGCCCGCGCCGGTCGCTGGCGAGGTGGGTCCGCTCACTCGAATCCGCCGCCTCCCGGCCGAGCGGATGACCGCCTCCTCGCGAGCGGTGGCGCGCGTTACCGAGTTC